>JAUXCI010000006.1 GCA_030618945.1 Flavobacteriaceae bacterium | reverse complement strand
CTTATGGCGTGGACTTGGAAAAAATTTAATAGGCTAAGGCTCGAATTTTGAAGTTGATGATAGTAAAAAATAAAAAAAACAAGAAGACAAATGTCAATCAATACAAGTAAAATCTTTCTATGCCACACTCCGAAATCAAGCGCTAATTTAGATCCAGATAATTGATTTTGTACTTGACTTAAAGAATTCAATACAGTTGTATTTTTTTTGTAAATATAACCTTAATTTATTCTTTATTCAATCCAAAGGCTTCATCCTTGGGTCCATTTTTTTGATTGAAGGGTATAGCTTTTTAGGAATTAATCCTAAAATAACAGGAATAAAGGCATAGTAGTATTTGTAATAGGGAAGTTTAATATACTTAAAACTAAACAGTCGTAATTTACAATCATAAAGACGGTACCTAAATGATTTTCTTGAAACATAATTTGCATCCATGCGGTATTTCAACAAAACTTCATTTAGATTATGAAATTTTAATCCAACTCCAGCCGCTCTAAACCACATTTCATAGTCTTGCGTGGTTCTGTAGGATTCGTTGTAAAAGTTAATTTTTTCAAAACTCATTTTTCGAAACATTACACTCGAATGTGTAATTGGGTTTGCCCTGGGAAGAAGATTGATTATTTCCTTATGTTTTTCCGGGACGATTCTCAAATGAATTTCATTTCCGAATTCATCGATGTCAATTGAACCTGTACCTAACAAATCAATATTGGGATGATTGTCAAGAAAACGAACCTGTTTTTCAAACCTATCAGAAAAGGATATGTCATCGGCATCCATTCGGGCTATATAAGTTCCCTTAGATAATTTTATTCCACGATTCAGGTTTGCAGTAAGCCCTCGGTTTTCATTGTTGAAGACCGGAATAATTCGCTTGTCTTTTCCCGTATATTCATTAATGATATTTCTTGTGTTGTCATTAGATCCGTCATCAAAAATGATCAATTCAAAATTGGTGAAAGATTGTTGAATTAAACTGTCTAAAGCCAATGAAAGAAATTTTTCGCTATTATATGCCGACATGATTATGGATACTATGATCATCTTTTATATCGCTCTTTTGATTTGATCAAGATATACCGTCTGGTATTGTTTTGACATGATATCAGCATTAAATATTTTAGCAATTTTACGCTCAAGATATTGACTAGTCTCTTTAGTATCATTTTTTAATATCAACTTAATTTTCTCCATGAGTTCCTCCGAATCTTTGGGATTAAAAAGGTAATTATATGTTTTTCCAACAATTTCCATATGAGATGGAATATTTGATAATAAGCATGGGAGCCCAGTACTCATTGCTTCAAGAACAGAGCTTGGAAGGCCTTCAGTAAATGATGCTGAAATGTAGTAGCTACTTGCTTTTAAGTAATCATGTACTTGATCCACTTTTCCTTTGAAAATAATGTGCTTATTTTTATTTGATTGTGAAAGAGTCGTAAGTAATTTACCATCACCAATAAACAATAAAAGCGAGTTTGTATCTTGAAGTTGATTAAAGGCGTTGATTATATGCTTAGGGTTTTTAAGTTCTGTTAGCGCCCCACTCACGATAAATACATTTTTATCAGAAGGAAGTTTTAAATCCTCTTTCATTTGATCATTTTGGCCTTTAGCTGGATAGAATTCTTTTCTATCTATTCCATTTTGAACAACGCAGGTTGTAATACCATAATTCAAAAGGAATTTGTCTCTAACAGTTTTTGAGCACGCAATTGGGTATGTTATTTGAGTGATGGCTTTTTTATGTGCAATTTCCATTAGTCGGCCTAAGATCTTTCCATAGCGAAATATATAGGCTTCTCCTGGAAAATTATGGATGGTATTAATAGAAATGACACGCTTTAGTCTTGAATTGATGCTGTCTGCTCTTAAACCATGAGAATGCGATACATCTATCTTATGTGCATCTATAAAAGATTGTACGGCTATTTTATTTTTAATAATTCCTGTTACTCTGTCATTGTTCAAGCTAATTATTTGGATATTCATCTCAAGGAAATGATCTGTCATTGAGTTTTTTCCTTCTTTAGACAAGCAAATAATGAAAATATCAAATCTGTTCTTATCCAGGCCTTTTATAATTCCATATAGGATATTAATAGGTCCACATTTTTTTAGGGTGGAAACAAGATATAATATTTTTATTCTTTTCATTAAATTATCGGTTTTCCGAAACGAACAACAATTTATTTAAGCCTGTAAATGTAAGGGTTTTTTACACCCGACATCTTCTAAAGGGTATACAAAAAAAGATCAATCTATGGTCTCCTTGGTCTTATTCAACGAAAAATTTATTTCTCCAAAAATGAACAGCGCATAAAAAAATGAAATAAAAATAATTCCCCAAATCCTGTCGAGCATATTTTCAAATAGCAGGTTAAGAACGATAAGGCCAAAAAACACTTTTGTAAATAAACTTTGATCGTATCGCAACGGTGCTACAAGAAAGATGATAAGTAATGAGAATCCTATAATACCTGAACCCACTAAAATTTGCAAAAATTGATTATGCAAGTTTTTATCAATTCCCGTATGCGAATAGATTTTGCTAACCGAAGAATGATAACCATGGCCTAGAATCAGCTCCTTAGCACTAAAATTTCCCAGTGATTTCCATAGGGTTATTCTATCGTCAGTTTTAGTTGTTTTTAATTCTGTACTATTCAGCGACATGGAATCAAAGCTCTTTTTAATGCGAAGTTGAGTAGAAGGAATACTCATCACAATGACGATTAAACCCGCTATGACGGAGGTTGCAATAAACTTTTGCTTTATTTGTTTGGCAGAGAAAAATGCCACGGTCAAAATGAGAAATAAAGAGATCAGGCCAGTTTTAGAACTAACTAAGACGATCATCAATACATGTAAGATTAACAAGGCCCGTTTCCATTTTTTTTTAAGGTCAATAAGTCCTGTGAATAGCAGGATAATAATGGCTATACATGAAAACAAGGCGTAATAGGAAGGATGCATGTCTAAGATAAAGAATATTTTTTTATAGCTGAGTTCTCCCCAGTTTATAAACACATCTTGTTCATAAAAAGCTTCGGTGGTTTTACTATCCCAATTTCCATAGAGGATTTTATCTCTATTTAAAACCGATCTGATAAAGCCAAGCAGGATAAGCATAAATGACAGGCTACTAAGAAAATATACATATATCTTCAAAGACAAAATTTGAATGTGCTTCTTAGCATAATAAATGATAAATGGCATAAGAATAAATGCAGCCCGTTTTGTGACTTGACTGATGTCAAATTCATTATTAAGGACTAAATCGATAAATAGACCGATAATAACTGAGACAAAAAACGCAAGAAATAAGCAGTATTTCGTAAAAAAACCTTTTGTATAGTTACCCTTTAGTTGATAAATGGAGATGATTGATAAAATTATCAATAGTATAGCGTTGGCAGCAAAAGAAACAATGATGCTCGGAACAAGCAAAACAAATAAAAAATTGAAAATCTTTTCAAGCTTCATAGTGACTTAATTGCTTTTGGTCTTGCCGTTTCTTTGTCAATATTTTTTATGATCCAGGCCTTGTCATAAGTTTTGAGAGAAAGGCTTATAAAATTACTGTAAACAATGTTTGGAATGAATCCAACCCTGATGTTTTTTTGTTGTGCAACGATTCGAATCATAAAGACGATGGGAATAATTACAGCCAGACCAACTTTAATAAAATGAGATATTTGAGTAGTTCTTCTTTCTTGAACGATGCAATACAAGCCAAAGAAAATTGCCAGTACTGAGTATCGGCTAAACAAATTTGGAAACGTAAATAAAACATTGATCAAAATAAGAAAAGGAATGACGTATTTTCTGTATTTGTTAGCATCCTTGGTAAGTATAAAATAGCTTAAGATCAAGATATAAAAAATGCGTTCAAAATAGAACTGAAGCAAGGCTTTCCAGGTTCTGTCCTCAAAAAACTCCAGAGCCCAATATCCCAAAAAATAGTTATCTATTTTTATTTTTAAAGGCGTATCAGGAAAGTAGTGTAACAAGTGGTTTGTCATG
The DNA here is from genome assembly GCA_030618945.1 of Flavobacteriaceae bacterium. Taxonomy (GTDB): domain Bacteria; phylum Bacteroidota; class Bacteroidia; order Flavobacteriales; family Flavobacteriaceae; genus Lutimonas. Next base: position 17,995 of record JAUXCI010000006.1, on the reverse strand, counting down.
AAAATTAAAATCATACTTCCGAAAGGCATGATAAAAAGAGAGATTAACAAGAAAAGATTCAATTTTTTGAATTTGACCCTTGATAAGAAGTAAAGAGGTATAGTTATCAGTGCAGCGAAATGGATCATTGAAGCCAAGACCAATAGTATAAATACGGGCTTTTTATTTTCGATTTTATTTAAAAAAGCATATATAACGATGAGCATTGACATGGGGAATCGTAAAAACAAACCTTGCAATAAAAAATCGAATTGAAGTATAAACAGCAGGGCCACAAAAATGCTAACTTGTTTTTTTTGCCTCAACAAGAGGTTAAAGGACAGCTGAAAGAAGGAAAAGATCAAAATAAAAATTATGATCCTCACAGATAAGCCAGTTTGGGAAAAGATATAAAGCAATAAATAAAATAAAAAATCAGGTTTAACACTTAAAAAACTTAAAAACCCATCAAAGTTCATTTGCTGAAAATCGAAATAGATAATATAAATTCTGTATAAATCACCTGTAGGTGCGAGCAAGGAAGCCATTAAGGCAAAAAATACCGATATTAATACGGAATAAAACTTTCTTCTTGTTTTAAAGAATTGAAATAAAACTAAAGGCAAGGACAAAAATGGAAGTGTCAAAAACAGACCTCCAATAACGATGTCAGATGCTTTGTATTTAGTTTTTAATTTTTTCATCTGGAAATAAAAATCAATCTATATTTTATGGCTATAAATAACCTGTAAACAACCATCAGCAATTCTACCATTATCCTTGAATAAATAATTAATGCAAAAGTTAGTGAATCGGTTTTCCATAAATATAAGAGAATCAAAACATAAATGATTGAGGGAAAGATAAAACTATAGTTAAATTGATTTTGATATCCAAAGGCCACCAAGGTATTTGTTCCCAAAAGATAGGTAAGAACAACAATTGGAATTAGAACACTTAAGGTTTGAAGAAGTGAGCCATAGCCCAAAAGCTCTTTTCCTCCTAAAAGTGATATAAGAAAGTCAGATTGCCAATAGGTAAGGCCCCAGAGTAGTAAGGAAATAGCGAAACTAAAAAATATAAATTTTTGATTTAAAGCTAGGTTTTTAGTACGGGCAATAGTAGGAAAAATAACCATAGAGAGGGTTTCAAAAGGCAATTGGATAGCTGCGAGTATTTTTATTGAAATATCAAAGCTTGCCACGTCTTCCATTGAATAATAAAGACCAATGAGCAGAATAGATGCAAAATTAAAACTTTTGCCAAATATTCCTCCAATAAAAAAAATAAAGGCTTCTTTAATGAGCTTCTTTAGAAAAGAAGGACTGAATGATTCAAATCTAACATCCAAATTTGTAAAGGCAAAGATCAATCCAAGAAAGCCAATCATGATTTGGGAAATGGTCAAAAAATAGGCATACCTGTACAGGTGAATATAATTGCTGATAAAACTTAGGGTAGCTAAAACCAATATGACTTTAAATGCAAATACGATTTTTGTTGGAATTTCCAATTTTTCCTTCCCTTGAAACAGCCAGATTGGGAAAATAGCTTCCCCAAGCCCAAGACCCAGCAGGATAAGTAGTAGTTTATAATTTTCTCGAAAAGCGGGAAAATTATAGAGAAGTACAATGAACAGTATTGAACTGATTAAGAAAAGAAACAATTTAAAGAATAGAATGGCAGAAAATATTCTATTCAAGTTTTTTTGATCTCCAATGTTTTCCGGAATATACTTGGCTGCATAGGTATTGAATCCAAAATTGACAATGATGATCAAATATTGGATGATAGATAAAGCCCATACTAAAATACCATATTTTTCGCTGCCAAGAGTCCTTACCAGGAACGATACAAGAATATACTGGCTGAGTATATTAAAGGCACGAAGCAAAGAGAGATAAGAAAAATTTTTGAATATTATTTTTCCGTCAGGATTGAGGTTTAATTTACTTATAAGATTCACTTAGACTATAAAAATAGAGTCATTACCTCCTAGGATATTGATCAAATTCTACTTTCTTCGAGGTATTTAAAAGAAAGAAGCTATCATTAAAGGCATTATCTATTATAATTATCGAGCATTTTATCAAATTGCTTAAAGCTAATAAATAGTAGCATTAAGAGAAAACCTCCTAGGAAACCCAGAAGTGCATAATTCTTATACCAGGTTTTAACTTTCATTCCAATCGAATTGAAGCTTGAAACCACATTGATTACCTTATTCTCGGCGGTTAATTTTCTATTCACTTCTATGAGTTGCTCATTCATCGACATGTATTTGTCAAAAATATCGACTTCTTTTGTATGGCTTCTATTTTGAGACATAAAAATATTTGTTCCTGCATTTTCTTTTTCGCTTTCGGCAAGTAAAACTTTTTTGTATAAGGTTCGCAGGGAATCGAGTTCGAGCATGGAGTTTTCAAGCGCAGATTTCAAGGTGACCAAATTTGAATGAGCCGTTGTTTTTACTTTATCGTAATAACTATTTGCGATGATCGAATTTATGATAGGTAATTCCAGCTTTTCAAAAATATATTTGTCTTTAGACACGATCGTGACAACATGATATTTAAACGATTCAATAGGGGGTTGTTTGGAAAAACTACGGTAATTAACCAGTTTAATGGTATTGCTGTCCAGCGCTTTGATGAAATTTTTATAAGAAATCAATACCTGATTTTCATTTGAATAAGGTTCCACCTCTATCCAGGAAATACTTTTAGCTTCTTCCTCGCTAATTTCTAAACTCGAAGCCAGCCTCTCAAAATCATCCTGTTTCACAAGACTCAGATAATAATCTATATTTTTATACAGTTGAATGGCAGAACCAAAATTAGGTTCTACCGTCATTGATGATTCATATTGTTTTTCTTTGATCGCATATTGATATATGCCACCCATTAAGCCCCCTATTACAGCTATCAAAGCCATTTTTAGAAAATTGCTTCTTATGAATAAAATCAACAATATGATCCAATGATATAAGGTTTTAAAGAGGCTAATTATAAAGACGAAGATACTGTTAAAACCCTTGCCTATCAATGAGAAGAGCGTCCCAATATCTATATCATCTTCTTTGAGCACATCACCTTTGGGTTTGGGGTTTAATTCATTTTTATTCATGGAAAGGAAATTAGTTTCAACGGTAAAAATAATTAAAGAATGCTAAGTATCACAATTATTTTTACCTATGTTCATAGTTCCATGACGAACTTAAGATTAAACGATAGGTAAATCAATTTATTTCCAACATAGACTTGATAAGAAATTTTAGAAAACAACCACAAGAGATGTTGTAAATCTGCTATTAGTGACGTCTAATAAGGCTGGGTTAGCTCCAGGTTCGCTAATAAATTGGTACGAGTCTAGATAGGATGAATTGTCATAGGCAAAATCCATGGCAACTCGCCGAGAAAATTTAATTCCTAAGCCTAGCGAATATCCTGTAAGGTCGAATTCGGTCGATGAGTTTTTATAAGGTGTTTGGATCATTCTGTACCCTCCTCTAAAACTCATGATTTTATATTTCCATTCTGTACCAAATTTGAATGACGACGTGTTTTTCAAGCCAGCACTGAGTTCCTGGTTTTCTTCAATAAAATAACTGGAAGGTTGGAGTCTTGTGTTGGAATAACCCTTATAAATATAGTCAAAGCTTATCAGACCATATTGACCAAAAACGTATGCCAAACTTCCTGTAAATTCACTAGGGGTTGTAAGTTTGTAATCGTAATAATTTGGCAGTGGAAAGTCTGGATAATCAGGATCAATTTCACCATTGAACCAGTAGGTGGTTCTTTGCTCAAATCTTTCTGAAAGATTATACCATATTGGAGATTGATAAGCAGCACCTAACCGTAAATTTTTGATCGGTGTTACTATGATTCCCAATCCGAAATTAAAGCCGCTGCCATAAGTGGAAAGGTATTCGTCATTATTCACATCCATGGTGTTCCCGCTACCATCATTGGATTTTTCTATATACGTTGTATTTTGATAAAAACCGATATGATGAAAGGCCATTGAGCCACCGAAATAAAAGATTTTGTTATACTGGGTGGCAAAGCTGAAATTAAATTTATCGTTAAGGCCGGAAGTATAGTTATAAAAGGTCTGATCTTCAACATTAATATAATTTATGTCATTATCAGGATCATCGTCAAAATTAAAATCAGGATCATCTGGATACTGAGGAATTCCACTATTTCCTTTGACTATATAATTATTGTCATAATGATTGACAACACTATAATTGAATCCAAAGGCAAATTTACCAATTTCGGGATTTCCATAACTTTGCCAGGTATTTACACCACCTATTTGTGCAAACCTGAAATAATCATCGTTATTATTAATCGTGTTTCCATAAAAAGTCGAATTAATTTTAGTGTCTCGGAAAGTTAACGTTGTTGAGAATTCGCCCTTTTGATATACAGCAAGACCAGCAGGATTTATATCAACAGCCGACATGTCGTTACCAAGAGCCCCAAAAGCACCGCTCATTCCCATATATCTCCCTGTTCCATAATTGTTCTCCGTAGAAGAAAATAGGACAGCTTGATCCACATAACTCAGTACTTGGGCGTTAAACTTTATTGTGCATAGGAATAATATAACCAAAGGTATAATTTTTTTCATAGTATGTTTTTTTTGAAATTATCTTCTAGACCTGGCAGAGGCACTCGATCCGCTACTAACCCTTGCAGGTTTTGCAGATGACCCTGAACTCCTTGAAGAACTCATTGAGCTGGTATTTCTCGATCCTCTATTGCTGGAGGCCGAGGAAGACTTTTTCGAACTGCTATTCTTTTTTATTGATGTGTTATTCGAATAAGAGCTTCTATTACCTGAAGAACCTCTGGAATAGGATGCTGTAGACGAAGGAGTATATTTTACATATCGCTGATAATTAGCACTATTCCTTGCTGCAGCATAAGACACCCTTTTTGAGTTGCTTGCTACTTTGGTTGAACTAGGCCGTTTTACAAAACTGCGGTTTGAAGGGAGCGTATTTTTCTCAAGGTTATTATATGACATTTGTCGTCTGCCAGAGCTGCTTCTCACCCCTGAAGAACTCCCTCTGGAACCTGATGAACTGCTCCTGTAACTTGGAGAAGATGATCTGGGTGAAGAAGACGAAGACCTATTATAACTTCTTGAATTGCTACTCGGGGATTTACTTCGGTAATTTGAATTATTACTCCTACCGTTGTAGCTTGAATTTTTTTGATAAGATCTTCCAGTGCGATTAACCGTGTTTCCAGACCTGGAACTACTTCTACGACTGTCCGATTTATAGTTGGAAGCTACAGACCTGTTCCTGTTGGTAGTAGATCTGCTATAACTTTTATTAAACTTATTTTCAGTACTGATGTTTCGTGTATTCATCCTTCCCTGACGACCGTTAATTCTTCCAGTGTTACTTGCGTATCTTTTGCCGTAAGTAGACCTTTCATAGTAACCTGGGTAATAAGGAGGATAGTATCCTGGGTAATAAGGTGGGTAGTATCCCCAACGTGGGTATCCCCAACCATATCCGTAACCATATCCGTAACCATAACAAGGATAGCCCCATCCGTAATAACCGCCGTAATAACCGCCATATCCATAACATCCGCCATAACCACCATATCCCCATCCGCCTACATTTACGCTAATACTAACGCTAGACGTTGTTTGCTCCCAGGGAGGGTTTCCATTGTTATATTGACTATCCACATAGACCGTATCCGTATCACTATAGCCTTCATATGCGTCAATATCAGTAAATATTTCCTGGTTATTTTCATTTTCGCCTGAAAAATAATTTTGATAATAGTCGGTTTTCGTGTCACGAACCATCACCACCTCGCTTTTTGTTTGAGGGCTACCATATATACCATCACCATCATTATACGCCTGTTGAGATGAGCTGCAAGAAAACAACACTACTGACAGTAGTATAAGTGAAATACTATAAAAAAGAATATTTTTAAATGGAGTAAAGTTTTTCATAGTCGTGTATTTTTATTGTTATAAATCAAAAAAAAACTAAGTTTGCATCTAATTTTTTAGAGTTTAAAAGTAATATTACAATATTTATGCCAAAAATGATTTTACATGGGTAACAAACTAACCAAAAGAGCTGAAGATTATTCGAAATGGTACAATGAATTAGTGATTAAAGCTGATCTTTCGGAGAATTCCGGAGTCCGTGGAATGATGGTCATAAAACCGTATGGATATGCAATATGGGAGAAGATGCAGGCAGAGCTTGACAGGATGTTTAAGGAGACTGGGCATCAGAATGCCTATTTTCCTTTACTGATTCCAAAATCTTATTTTAGCAAAGAGGCCAGTCATGTAGATGGCTTTGCTAAAGAATGCGCTGTTGTTACTCATTATCGATTGAAAAATGACGAAAATGGTAAAGGTATCGTTGTAGATGAATCGGCAAAGCTTGAAGAAGAGCTCATAATTCGTCCAACTTCAGAAACTATTATTTGGGATTCTTATAGAAAATGGATACAGTCTTATCGGGACCTTCCGCTTTTGATCAATCAGTGGGCCAATGTTGTGCGTTGGGAAATGCGTACCAGATTGTTTCTACGGACGGCTGAGTTTTTATGGCAGGAAGGGCATACGGCGCATGAGACCAAAGCTGAAGCCATTGAAGAAACACAAAGAATGCAGAGGATTTATGCCGATTTTGCTGAGAATTTTATGGCAATGCCTGTGATTAAGGGGACAAAAACCGAAAGTGAAAGATTTGCAGGCGCATTGGATACATATACCATTGAGGCCATGATGCAGGATGGGAAGGCACTGCAGGCTGGAACATCTCATTTTCTTGGGCAGAATTTTGCCAAGGCTTTTGACGTTAAATTTACCACTAAGGAAGGGAAAAAAGAATATGTTTGGGCCACTTCATGGGGTGTTTCAACGCGATTGATGGGAGCTCTTGTAATGTCTCACAGTGATGATTTCGGTTTGGTACTACCTCCAAAACTAGCGCCTATTCAATTGGCCATTGTGCCTATTTATAAAAATTCTGAACAGCTTGATCAAATAAATGAAAGGGTTGAGAAATTGACAAAAAATCTAAAGGCAGAAGGAATATCAGTGAAATATGATAACAGGACTACCTATAAGCCGGGTTGGAAGTTTGCTGAGTATGAATTAAAAGGAGTTCCTCTTAGGTTAGCCATTGGGCCTAGAGATATGGAGAACAATACGGCCGAATTAGCCAGACGCGATACTTTGGAAAAAGAAGTTTTGAGTCAGGATAATTTGGTAGATAGGGTAAAATTTCTATTGAACGAAATTCAGGATAATTTGTTTCAAAAAGCTTTGGATCGCAGGAATGAACTGATCACTGAAGTGGATAACTTTAATGATTTTAAGAATGTATTGGACACCAAAGGAGGGTTTGTTTCAGCCCATTGGGATGGAACCTCTGAAACAGAGGAAAAGATCAAAACGCTTACAAAGGCAACTGTGAGATGTATTCCTCTTGATGCAAAAGAAGAAGAAGGAATCTGTGTGTTCTCCGGTAAAAAATCAAACAAAAGGGTATTATTTGCTAAAGCGTATTAAAAAATTAAAAAAATATTAAAAAGTACTTGCAGAGTTGAATAATTGTATTAATTTTGCACTCGCTTGATAAATAAAAGCAAGCTCTAGGCCCGTTCGTCTATCGGCTAGGACGCCAGGTTTTCATCCTGGTAAGAGGGGTTCGACTCCCCTACGGGCTACAATTTGTTAAAAAACAATTTAATATTACAATTATGGCAAATCACAAATCGGCATTGAAGAGAATAAGAAGCAATGAGTCGAAACATTTAAGAAACAAATACCAGCACAAAACTACGCGTAATGCGATTAAAGGTTTAAAAGCTGTTGAAGTGAAGAAAGATGCAGAAGCCTTGTTGCCAAAGGTGGTATCGATGCTTGATAAATTAGCCAAGAATAATGTAATTCACAAAAATAAAGCGGCTAATATCAAATCTAAATTAACGCTACACGTGGCTGCCTTGTAAGGAATTCAGTCTTAGAATATAATTAAAAGCAATCCGTTTGGGTTGCTTTTTTTGTTGGAAGGAATTTTAAAGTGCGAGGTGATCGGAGCTGAGGTGATCGGAGCTGAGGTGATGAGGGTTGGGAGGTGAGAAGTGGGAAGTTGTACGTTAAAATAGTTTCGGGTTTCGGGAAATGAAATGAATTTGATCCCGATTGTTGTCCCCTTAGATTTGAACCCTTTTATTAACTCATTAATTCAATATCTCATTAAATCATTATTTCATTGATCCTTACCATTCATAAATCCTGTCGGCATCTAATCTTATAAGGATAAACAAGAGTACCGTAAAACCCCATAAGGATGATCCTCCGTAGCTAAAAAAGGGTAGGGGAATGCCAATGGTGGGTAATAAACCAATTACCATCCCAATATTGATGGTGAAATGGAAAAAGAATATGGCCACAGTAGCATAAGAAAATACTTTACTGAAAATTGATTTTTGCCTGTCGGCGATATATAGTAAGCGGATTAAAAAAGCCATAAAAAGAAGAATGACAAAACTGCTGCCCAAGAACCCCCATTCCTCACCTACTGTACTGAAAATATAATCAGTTTGTTGTTCTGGAACGAAATCACCTTGAGTTCGATCACCCTGAAGGAAACCTTTTCCACTAGTACCTCCTGATCCAATGGTAATCACTGACTGGGCAGTATTATATCCAATACCTTGGTCATCAACATCTTTTCCGAGTAAAATATTAAATCTGTCTCTGTGCCTTTGTTCAAATACATTATTGAACACATAGTCAACACTAATTATAAATAAGCTGGTAAAGAGATAGATTAAGAGAAACCGCATCCAGTTATGACGGAAATATTTCTTGTTTTTATAGATCAAATAAATCAACATAGCTGAAATCACCGAAGAAGAAATGATCAAGGTGCTCATAGAATCCAGATAAAGCGTAATAATAAATAAAAGCAGCGCTAAAAATCCGATGACCAAATAATACAAAGGTAGTCCAAACCGGTAAAGTACAAGGATAAGGGAGCCATATACCAGGGCCGAACCCGGATCAGGCTGAAAAGTGATTAATAGTGCCGGAAGAAAGATAATTCCAAAAGCTTTGAGCTGATTGGATAATTTCCTGAGATCTTGATTTCTTTCATTGAGGTAATTGGCTATGGCCAAAGCTGTAGCTGCTTTAGAAAATTCTGAAGGCTGAATACCAAAGGAGCCAAAACTATACCAGGAAGTGGCTCCATTAATGTTGTTTCCAAATACAAATAAGCCCACCAGAGATAAAATAGAGATCAGATAAAATATTCCTGAAAACTGTTCATAGAATTTTTTATCTATGGCAAGAATGATAATGATTATTACAAAACTCAGTAATATCCAGATCATTTGCTTTCCATACTTTGTAGAAAGATCAAAGATTTCAAATTCGGATTCCGAAAAGGTAGCTGAATAGATGCTTAGCCATCCCAGAAACACGAATGCCAGGTACATCGCAATCAACAACCAATCAACCCCCTTAAATATGTTATTTTTCCTCTTTCGCAACGTAATTCGCTATTTCCAGTTGTTTGCTATATTCCTCTTCCAAGCTTCCTTCGAGCATCCTTTTTTCCAACCAGTCTCTTTTAACTTCTCCATTAATGTATCTTTCAATCATTAAGCTGGCAATGGGTGCGGCCCATCTCGAACCCCAATAACCATTTTCTACAAATACTGCAATAGCGATTTTGGGATTGTCTTTGGGAGCAAAAGCAATAAAAATGGAGTGATCGGTAAATTGAATTCTCTCTCCGTTAATCTTTCTAAAGTTTTCTGCTGTTCCCGTTTTTCCGCAAACCTGAATGTCACTGATTTTAGAACCCCTGGCCGTTCCTAATTCAAAAACGTTGAACATTCCTTCAATAACCGGTTCAAAATATTGAGGTTCTATGGTCGTGTAATTTGGTGTTGTGTATTTTTTATCTTGGTTGAGGCTATCACCAACTTTTTTCAACATATGAGGCGTAAAATAATGACCTCTGTTCGCAATAGCAGCCGTCATATTGGCTAATTGAATTGGAGTAGTTAAAACTTCACCCTGTCCAATGGCATTTGAAATGGTAGTGATTGCCTTCCATTTGTGATTAGGGTAGTATCTGTTGTATAACGCAGCATCAGGGATTAGGCCTTTTTGACCTGAAGGCATGTCATAACCAAGATAATTTCCTAATCCAAAACTTTTCGCGTGTTTACTCCAGACATCCATACCTTCGGGAGCGGAGTCATATTTTTCAATGGTTTTTTTATAAACATTTGAAAAATAGGCATTGCATGACCGGTAAATTCCAGTATTCATACGTATGGGCGCCCCAACAATTCCACAATGACATTTCATAAAACCACCCCTGCCATATTTAAACCCATGGTAACAATAAAATGCAGTTTCGGGAGTAATTACTTCTTCCTGTAAAGCAATTAGGGCATTGATGATCTTAAACGGGGAACCGGGTGGGTATTGAGCCTGTAAGCCACGATCCAACATCGGTTTTTTTACAGTATCATTAAATAACAAAACTGAATTTTTTGATCTCTTCCTTCCTACCAGCATTGCTGGATCATAGCTCGGCGTTGAAACCAGCGTCAGGATTTCACCAGAAGAGGGTTCGATGGCTACTATTCCACCTCTCTTGTTGACCATAAGACGTTCAACATACATTTGAAGGTCCATGTCCAAGGTAAGCGTTATGTCCTTTCCTGGAACAGGTAAGGTGTCGTAAATGCCATCTTTATAGGTTCCAATTTCTTTATTAAAACGATTTTTTTGAATAAATTTAACGCCTTTTTGTCCACGAAGTACTTCTTCATATTGTTTTTCAATACCGTGATATCCCACCAATTCACCAAGCTGATAGTAATTATCTGTTTTTAATAAACTTTCATTAACCTCGCTGATATAACCCAAAACATTCGCGCTTGTTTTTTCCGGGTATTGACGCAAAAATCTTTTCTGTATATAAAAGCCCTTGTATTTATACATTTTTTCTTGCAGATAAGCGTAATCTGCTTTTGACAACTGCCCTAAAAAAATTGAAGGTATTCTCGGCGAATAATTTTTTGTACGGTAATATTTTTTTAAGAAATCTTCTTTAGTAATTTTTAGCAAATTACAGAATTCTATAGTGTCCAGGGCCTCAACATCCTTTGGAATGATCATAATATCATATGAAGCCTGGTTTGCTACAAGCAGCTTGCCATTTCTGTCATATATAAATCCTCTGTCAGGGTAGGCAAATTTTACAGTTACTGCTGAGTTATTTAGTGGGTTTTGTTGGTATTTTGTGTCAAGTATCTGTATAAAGAATAAACGGCTGATATATATCAGACCAACCGAAAGGATCAATAAATATAATAGCGATTTTCTTGGCATTTTTTATCTTTTTCGCATGACAAAGGTGAAACTTATCATGATCAATATAATGGTAAATATACTTGTTAATAAGGTTTTGATGAAAATGATATCAAATTTACTCCATTTAAAGTACTCCATCCCAAATATGATGAAATGATGTACGAAAGTAAGGATAACAACATAAAGAAACATTTTAGGAAAAGGTAGTTTAAACAGGGTCACTGAGCCATAGTCAATTTCTCTTTTTCCTATAACACTTTGCAGTACGGGTATTCTTATAAAAGCTATAAAAAGCGTGGCTGCAGCATTAATTCCCCCTGAGTCTGAAAAAACATCTATAAACAAGCCCAGAAAGAAACTTAAAAGTAATAAAGTAGCGTCATCTTTTCTGATTGGATATAAAAATATAAAGAAAATGTAAAAGAAAGGATTAATATATCCCAGGAAGTTGATGTTGTTCAGTACGATGACCTGAATCAAAATCAATCCTATAAATAACAAGGCACTATTTATATTTTCCCTATTCATTTGTTGATTTTTCTTCCAGATTTTGAATTTCTAATTTGTCAAAATTCTTAATGACTTGAACAAAACCGATTGAACTCATATCATTAAATAGCGTTACATGGATATAATCATAATTATTGTTCAGCGTTTTGAATTCTTTAATCACGCCAATCGGAATGCCTTCTGGAAAAATTGTTGATTTTCCTCCGGTAACAACCGTATCACCCACATAAACAGAAGCTTGTATGGGAATGTCAAGTAGCTGAACCGTGTTGTAATCAATATTGTCCCAATTTAAACTTCCGTAATGATCACTGTTAAGTAATTTGGCATTTATCCTTGAATTTACATTTAAAATGGAAAGTACCGTAGCATAATTTGAGGATACACTTTTTGTGATTCCAACGATGCCTTTACTATTGATTACACCGAGATCAGATTCCAATCCGCTGTTAGCCCCCCTGTTGATGGTTAAATAATTATTGTTTTTTCTGTAATTGTTGTTGATTACCTTGGCACTTGTGTAACTGTATTTTTGACTGTAATTAACAGTGTCAATGTGCACCTCGTCTATTTCAACGACGCTCTTATCCTGAACGTTTAATAAATTTTTTAAATAAACATTTTCTTCAGACAGACGTTCGTTTTCTTTTTTGAGCAGCAAAAATTCCTTGAAATTATTGATTTTGTTATAGACTCCGCCGGACACAAAATTTGCTGAGTTTACAAATTTACTTTTGTGAAAGGAATGGCTTTGAATCGTAAAAACGGTGGCAAGAACCTCAAGCAACAAAAACAAGATAAATAATTTATTCTTGTAAAGGAATGAAATAATTTGTTGCATAATATTTGATCAGAATCTACTTCATTAAAACACTTTTATATTTTTCAATATCCTTTAAAGCAATTCCTGTTCCTCTTACTACTGCTCTTAGCGGATCTTCCGCTACATAAACTGGCAGATCTGTTTTACGGGATAACCTCCTGTCTAATCCTCGAAGCATGGACCCTCCTCCGGCTAGATATATTCCTGTATTGTAAATGTCAGCCGCCAATTCTGGAGGAGTTTGGGAAAGCGTTTCCATCACAGCATCTTCAATTCGCAAAATAGATTTTTCCAAGGCCTTGGCGATTTCTCTATATGACAATTCAATTTGTTTAGGTTTACCACTTAGCAAATCCCGACCCTGAATCGATAGATCATCTGGTGGTGTTTCAAGTTCTTCAGTAGCGGCACCAATTTGGATTTTTATTTTTTCCGCGGTAGTTTCTCCGATATATAAATTGTGCTGAGTTCTCAAATACATGGAAATGTCGCTGGTAAAAACATCCCCAGCTACCTTTACGGATTTGTCGCACACAATACCACTTAAAGCGATAACGGCAATTTCAGTTGTACCTCCCCCGATATCAATGATCATATTCCCTTTAGGTTGCATGATATCAATACCAATACCAATAGCTGCTGCCATAGGTTCATAGATCAAATAGATATCTTTTGCGTTCATCTGTTCAGCAGAATCTCTAACCGCTCTTTTTTCAACCTCTGTGATGCCCGAAGGAATACAAATGACCATCCTTAGAGACGGCCTGAAAAATCGCTTTTTTATGGTTGGAATATTTTTGATGAACTCGCGAATCATCTGTTCGGAGGCTTCAAAATCTGCAATTACCCCATCTCTTAATGGCCTGATCGTCTTAATATTTTCGTGGGTCTTGCCTTGCATTTGATTGGCCCGGTGACCAATAGCAATTATTTTATTTGTAGTTCTGTCCATTGCTACAATTGATGGACTATCAACTACAACTTTTCCCTTGTGAATGATTAAAGTATTTGCAGTCCCTAGATCGATTGCAATATCTTCTGTCATAAAGTCAAAAAACCCCATAAAATGATATCGTATTAACTTGTTTGTATTGTGAATGTCACAAATGTAATAAATTTAGCCTATTCTTAAAGCCCATGGTCTAAAATAGTTGAAAGTATTTTAGACCGTGGATTCAAGAAGAAAATTAACAATAAATGAGGGGGTGTAAATTAATTAAACCATGTTTTTTATTCTTAATGCTTAAAATGTCTGGTGCCAGTTATGACCATTGAAATATTGTTATTGTCGCAATAATCGATTGATAATTGGTCTTTTATGGACCCACCTGGTTGAATAACAGAAACAACTCCTGCCTTATCAGCAATTTCCACACAATCCGGAAAAGGGAAAAATGCATCACTGGCCATAACGGAACCCTTGAGGTCGAAGCCAAAATGATTGGCCTTAGTAATGGCTTGGTTTAATGCGTCGACCCTTGATGTTTGACCCGTACCGCTTGCAAACAATTGCTTGTTTTTAACAATAACTATGGTGTTTGATTTAGTGTTTTTACATATTTTAGATGCAAACAACAGATCACTTGTTTCGTTTTCATTGGGAGCCAGCTTAGTGACCTGTTTCAATGCCGACTTTTGGTCAGTAATACTATCTTTCTCTTGTGAAAGCACACCGTTTAATGCCGTTCTAAAATTAACGACAGGCATTGTAATATCTTTTTGAACCAAAATGATCCGATTCTTTTTTCCTTTTAAAATTTCTAAAGCCTCTGAGTCATAGGCTGGAGCAATTACAACTTCACAAAATAATTTATGAATTTCTTCAGCTGTTTTAACATTGATAGTGGTATTTGCAATAAGGACCCCTCCGAAAGCTGACACTGGGTCTCCTGCCAAAGCTGCAATATAGGCTTGTTCTATGGTGTTTCTCTGTGCTAATCCGCAGGCATTATTATGTTTTAAAATAGCAAAAGTAGGGGCCTCACCTTTGAATTCATTCATAAGATTTACCGCGGCGTCAACATCGAGTAAATTGTTATACGATAATTCTTTGCCGTGTAATTTATCAAAAAGTTCAGACAGCTTGCCATAAAAGTAGCCTTTTTGATGTGGATTTTCACCGTATCTCAAAGCCTGAGCATGGTTAAAGCTTTCTCTGAATTCAAGCTCATTTTCCTCAAGGTTGAGATATTTAAAAATTGCAGTATCATAATGACTTGAAACAGCAAAGGCTTTGGCTGCAAAATTCCTTCTTGTCTCCAAACTGATCTCACCTTTACCTTCTGAAAGAATTTCTAAAAATTCATCGTATTGATTCATGCTTGAAACACAAATGACGTCTTTGAAATTCTTTGCAGCTGCTCTGATCAAGGAGATGCCACCAATATCTATCTTTTCTATTATATCCTGTTCCAAGGCACCGCTGGTAACCGTTTTTTCAAAAGGATAAAGGTCTACAATTACGATATCAATTTCAGGAATTTTATATTCAGACAATTGAGACAAATCATTATTATTATCACGACGGCCTAATATGCCACCAAAAACTTTTGGATGCAAGGTTTTAACTCTCCCTCCAAGAATTGATGGGTAAGAAGTGAGTTCTTCAACTGGCACCACAGGGATGCCCATATCTTTAATGAATTTTTCAGTTCCTCCCGTAGAAAAAATAGTTACTCCGAGTTCATTTAATTTTTTCACAATAGGTGCTAACCCATCTTTGTGAAAGACCGAAATTAAGGCCGACTTAACTTTTTTCTTCGTGCTCATGGTATTTGTTTGAGTTTTGTCCCAAAAGTAAGAAAACACATCTTGATGAACAACAGATCTATCAAATTAAATACGCATTTTAAACCTGAGTTCGATGCTGATGCTCATGATGATATTTGTGCTCAGTCAAACGATGATTAATTCTGAAAGATTATCTTTGAATATGAAAGTATAATATAACAGTTTATATAAATTGGCAAAGGAAATCAAACTTGGTTTAGGCAATAACTGGAAGCAATTTCTATTGTTAGTCATTGTCAATGTATTTGTTGGTGGAATGGTGGGTCTAGAGAGAACTATCTTACCCCAGCTGGCTGAGGATATATATGAGTTAGAGGCAAAAACTGTAATACTGTCTTTTATTGTCATTTTTGGTGTTTCCAAGGCTATTACGAATTATTTCACTGGGGCTCTGGCCGATAGACTGGGCAGAAAGAACTTATTGATCCTGGGATGGATAATTGCCTTACCCATACCATTTATTCTTATTTACGCTCCAAGCTGGTCATGGATAGTATTTGCTAATTTGCTTTTGGGAATTAATCAGGGCCTCACCTGGTCGAGCACCGTTGTAATGAAAATAGATCTGGTGGGAGAAAAAGACAGAGGACTTGCCATGGGGTTTAATGAAGCCGCCGGTTACCTTGCAGTAGGAGGGGTGGCCTTTTTAACGGGCTGGGTGGCCGCGAATTATGGGTTGATCCCTTACCCGTTTTATATAGGGATAGTGATTTCAGTCTTAGGATTGATTTTCTCAATCTTCTTTATTCAGGACACAAAGCACCACGTTGCACTAGAGTCTAAAGACAGCACTAAACCTATGATGAAAAGGATTTTTTTGGAAACCTCTTTAACTAATAATAATCTTGGGTCGATTTCACAGGCCGGAATGGTCAATAATCTTAATGATGGGATGATTTGGGGACTCTTTCCTATCCTTTTGGCTGGAATGGGTTTTGATCTGAAACAAATTGGTTTTGTAGTGGCAGTGTATCCGACGGTTTGGGGGATCGGGCAATTATTTACTGGTAAGCTGGCTGATATACTTCCAAAAAAGGGCTTGCTATTCTGGGGCATGTTTATTCAGGGGGTGGCGCTATGTCTTATGATTTTTGCCAGCCAGTTTTCTCATTTCATTGTCTTGTCAGCATTATTGGGAGTTGGTACAGCTATGGTTTACCCCACTTTTCTGGCAGGTATTGCTGCCTTTACCAATCCTCGACAAAGAGCTGAAAGCATTGGAATTTTTAGGCTGTGGAGAGATTCAGGTTATGCCATTGGTGCCATTTTAACAGGGCTGATCGCTGACGCCTTTGGAATTAATGCTTCAATTGGTTTTATCGCCGCAATCACCATTATATCTTCATTGATTATCAAAATCAGGATGGACCCTGAATGAGAATCCTACCCAATGGTAATGTGCTATACTTTGTTTGAGTAAATCACAGATTTCTTGTAATTTTTGTTCAATGGGTATACCCTGATCAATTATTTGGGTAATTTTATTATTCAAACCCATTATATCTAAAACTTTCTTATAAATTTGATGGCGATAAAATTATCTAATCTTTGAATAAGAATAAAGCCATAATCGTTTTTTTAGTAAAATTTTTTGCAACCTACTTTATTCTGTTCGGCGCATATTCTTTTTATTTAAATCAAACGCAAAAAAAAACCGATATCTTTGTGTGTTCACCTATTACAAGTACTGTAGCAGAGCACGTATACTTCATATCTAAGATGTTGGGTTATGATGCCGAAATCGAACAGCACTCGGAGGAACTCTCAATAAAATATTTTCTTAACGGAGAATATGTTTCCCGTATAATTGAAGGATGCAGTTCGGTTAGTATTATCATTTTGTTTTTGTCTTTTATTATAGCTTTTTCCGGATCTTTGAAAAGCACTGTGTTATTTGGTCTGTTTGGAGGCCTGCTTATTTATGTGGTCAATATACTTCGAATCATTGCAATAAGCATATTATACAGTAAATTTCCTGAATATCAGGCGATTTTACACGATCTGGTATTTCCATCTATTATTTATGGACTTACCTTTATGTTATGGGTTACATGGGTAAAGTATTTTTCTAAATTGAACAAGAATGCAACTGGATAAAAAATACAGAATCATCTTAATCATAGTGCTCTTTTTTGCCTTGGTAATGGTGAGGGCATTTGCTAATACCTTATTTTATGATCCGTTTATTCAGTATTTCAGGAATGATTATTTATATGAAACTATTCCAGTGTTTAGCGGCTCTAAACTTTTGATTAATCTTTTTTTCAGATACGCATTGAACAGTATTATTTCGCTATTGATCATATACGTTGCTTTCCAGAATCGGAATTTCGTCCTGTTTTCAATTAAATTTTATGTTCTTTCCTTTGTGGTTTTGACCGTCACATTTTTTATTATTCTTAAAGGAGAACTGGCACATGGCTATCTTTTTGCTTTTTACATCCGTCGTTTTATTATACACCCATTATTTGTGCTTATTTT
>JAUXCI010000246.1 GCA_030618945.1 Flavobacteriaceae bacterium | reverse complement strand
GTACCAAAAAAAAGGGATGCAATTGCTGAAACTTTAATTACAATGACGTGAAGCTTTTTTAATCATGATAACAGAAAAAATCCAAAACCTGGTCAAGCAGGAGAATAAAAAAATCATTTTCTATTTCGATGCTGATGGATCTCAATTTTCAGAAATACTGGAAATAGAAGCTTCCGGTATCAAAGTAGTACAAGTCGGGCATAATTACTTTGAACTGAAATACAAACTTGAATTTGAGTGGAAAGACCAACCCATTTTTCTCTACCATCCTTTTGCAAAGCCAAATACCTCGAAATTGAAAGACTATCCCCTGCTGGACTTGCTTATAGCCAATGTGGAACTGAGATTAGATGATGCTTCAGAGTTTCTGTCTGATTATCGCCTGCCTGAATCCCAATTACCACTTGTCAGACAGTACATCAAGCAACTAAAAACTAAAACCAATCAAAAGAGATTGGCAGCTATTCTGGATCCTGCCCATTTCAACATTGACAACTTAAAGCGGGGCTTGATCTCAATAGCATTAAATTTCAATTCAGTTATCGATAGGAATGCGTGCATGGCAAAATGGCTATGCCTGTCAACCGATAAGGATACTTTTGACAAGGTAAACAAATCACTGAAAGAGCTTGATTTAGATACGGATCTACTGAACTGGCTGGTATGGCTGATGGATATTAAATCTGATGAACTGAATGTAGATTTTGCAAAAGATATCATTTGTAAATTGAAATACAATATCCTCACATCATTCGTTGACAAACCGGTAAAAAACGATTCTTACACAAGTTTAAAATTTGAAAGAGCAGCTGATATAAATAAATTGCAGGCATTTTTTCGTGACTGGACAGAAAACTCTGGCTTAAAAAACGACATCGAAAAACTTTTTATCAACTTGGGTAGCGACGTTAAAAGCGCCCAAATACTCAACTGGTATGGCCATCAGCAGGATTATGGCTATTATACCGAAGAGATGCTTCATTCAATCATCAACAATTATTATCGATATATAATTGCAGATCCGCTCAAAACAAAAGATGATCTTGTCAAGTGGTTTCGTTCAGGCATATTGTCAGAAAATCACTTGCATCAGGTAACGTTTTTATTTCATGCTGGTGGTGTCTTCGCTTTACTTGATAGCTATCGCTCATTTAGTTTCAATAAAATTGAGGATTACGTCCAGGAATATACAGGCGAATTATACAAAGTTGACTTGTATTTTCGAAAGGCAGTATCCGCATTTGAAAAAGTAAGAGATCGTTTATATGAGTATGAAGAAGAAGCGATTAAAATATTTGATACACTAAATCAACGCTACGATAGGTATCTGATCGAACTGAATGTTGAATGGCAGAAATTATTGCAGGAACATGATTTCAATTACGAGCAAATACCAATTGATAAACAGTATAATTTCTATAAGGATAACCTAAAAGATTTTGAGTATAAAATAGTGGTAATTATTTCGGATGCTTTGCGATATGAATTAGGTTACGAATTATACGATGATCTGTTGGCCGACAGCAAAAACACCATTTCTATCGAATCATGCCTGGCCTCAATACCTTCCTATACCAATCTTGGGATGTCAAATTTGTTGCCAAATAATGGTATATCGGTCGAGAAAAAAGAAAGCGATCTGGTTTTCAAAATCAACGAAAAATCAACAGTAAGTACAAATAGAGCCGACATTCTCCGGATGGCAGAGAAAACCAGCACAACAATAGATTTTTCTGAGGTGATGAAATTCAACCACGAAAAAGGACGTGAGTATTTCCGTACACACCGGATAGTTTATGTTTACCATGATTGGATCGATGCCATTGGCGATAAAAAGAGAACTGAACACGAAACTTTTGATGCAACTTCTAAAGCCATTGAGGATATTAAAAGGTTAATGAAAAAATTATATGGCTGGAATGTGTACTATATGTTGGTAACTGCTGATCATGGCTTTCTCTTCAACCATACTGAACTTACTGAGTCAAGTCGTGAAAAATTGCCGGTGGCAAAAGGATATATGAGAGACCACGTAAGATTTGTCGTCGCTGATGAATTTGAAGGCAAGGTTGATGGTTATAAATTGCAAATGAGAAATACCACGAACATTGAGACCGACTTACAAGTTGCACTCCCAAGGGCGATAAATAGATACCGGAAACAAGGGAATATAGGTGTACAATTTGCTCATGGCGGTGCCAGTATGCAGGAACTCTTGATTCCTGTTGTTAAGTTCTATAAGAAGAGAAAGGATCTCTTGAACACAGTCAGTTTCAAGCGCATCGACAATGTTGATAATATCACAGCAGGAAATATTAAAATAACGCTACTTCAGGATCAGCCCGTTTCAAACGAATTTAAAAGTAACCAGGTATTATTTGGCCTTTATAGTGATATGGGTGATCTGCTATCAAATGAACTTGAAATAGACTTCAATTCAACCTCAAAAAACCCGAAAGAAAGGGTATATAATATAATATTGACTTTAAGCAAAAAAGGTTCTAAAGCCAGCTTCTGTTACCTGAAAGCTTTTGGTATGAATGACAAAAAAAGGCTAAACCCATTGTTTGGCATTAACGATCTCTTAAAGATCAATTCATTAATGGAAATGGATGACTTCTGATTATGGAATTAAAAGATAAAATATTAAAATATTTTGACGGAAAGGTTGTTAGAAAAGACCTTACAAAATTGGTAAAGGGTAATGCTGTAGTACCAACCTATGTGCTCGAATACCTCTTGGGCCAACACTGTGCTTCTGATGATGATGAAATCATTAACAGTGGAGTAGAAACGGTAAAAGGAATCATTGCGCAGCATTTTGTCCATAGGGATGAATCTGAGTATATCAAGTCAGTGATAAAAGAGAAGAACTCGCATCGGGTAATTGACAAAGTATCTGTAAGTCTAAGTGAAACTAGAGGTGTATATGAAGCCTCATTCACTAATTTAAATATCAAAAAAGTATTGGTAGATACAGAAACCATTAAAAAACATCCGAAATTGTTATCATCTGGTGTCTGGTGTATTATTAATTTGTCATTTTTGCTTACAGAGGAAAAAGGCACTTCTCCATGGATTATTGAAAACATTAAACCAATACAAATTTCCAAAGTTGATGTTGATGAGTATAAAGAGGCGCGAAAAGCCTTCTCCAAAGAAGAATGGATGGATGCGTTGATTCAAAGTATCGGTTTAGTACCGGAACATATGAACTTCAGATCTAAACTATATCATCTTTCCCGGCTGATTCCATTTTGCGAAAATAATTTCAACTTTATTGAACTGGGGCCAAAGGGAACAGGAAAATCACATTTATTCACAGAACTCTCTCCTCATGGTATTCTGGTTTCTGGTGGTGAAGTGAGTGTTCCTAATCTTTTCATCAACAACACAACAGGACGTATGGGCCTGCTTGGCTATTGGGATGTTGTGGCCTTTGATGAATTTGCAGGCACAAACAAAAAAGGCGACCCAAAGCTGAAAGATATCATGCAAAACTACATGGCCAATAAATCATTCTCACGTGGGAAAGATGTATTTGGAGCATCTGCATCAATGGTTTTTGTTGGCAATACCGAACATTCCGTGCCGTATATGCTGAAACATGCCGACCTTTTTGAAGCACTTCCTTCTACCTATCATCATTCTGCCTTCCTCGATAGGCTTCATTTTTACCTGCCGGGATGGGAAATCAGTAAATTGAGAAATGAAATGTTTTCATCTGATTATGGCTTTATTGTTGATTATTTGGCTGAAGTATTAAAAGAGTTACGAAAAGAAGACCATACAGGCGATTTTAGAAAATACTTTGAGTTGTCCAATAATCTTACTTCGCGTGACAGGGATGGCATTGTTAAAACATTTTCAGGATTTATTAAAGTATTGTATCCCAATGGTGATTTTACCAAAGAAGAAGCAAGGGAAATTCTTGAATTAGCAATGGAATCTCGCAAAAG
>JAUXCI010000274.1 GCA_030618945.1 Flavobacteriaceae bacterium | reverse complement strand
TCAATAGTTTGCTTGTATATTTGTGATATATACCCTATCTTAGGGTCTTGAATCAAAATTCTTAAGTAATTTTGTTTTCATTATGATTAATTTTGAGTTAGTAAGTTAAAAGCACCTTTTGTTAAAGGTGCTTTTTACATTAATCGGTTTCAGACCATTTCAAATAATTGATCATTTACACTGTCTCGCTAATATCCATTGAATCGCAGCATATAATTTAATTAAAAAACAAATAATTGATTTTATTGCCAATATATTTGTGAATATATTTAGAATGTCGTAATTTGCAATCAAACAAAATTCGTCACTGATTTTGTTTTCATTATGATTAATTTTGAGTTAGTAAGCTAAAGCACTTCAATAAAATGAAGTGCTTTTTTACTTTAACAATTTATAAACCTGAGGTACTGTTTTTTAAAACAGTACCTCAGGTTTATAAACTCAAAATAAATTCTTCAACAAGTTTGCTTATTATTTTTTCCGAAGATTTTGCCGCCGCCTGCACTGCTTCATGAGATACCTTTTCAACTTTTCCTTCGACACCTAAATCAGTAATAACAGAAAGTCCAAAACAATCTATATCCATATGTTTGGCAACAATAACTTCCGGAACTGTACTCATACCTACTGCATCTGCGCCCATAAGTCTAACCATTCTATATTCTGCCGGTGTTTCAAATGTTGGTCCTTGTAGCGCCAAATAAACCCCTTCATGAACCTTAATACCGTTATCTTTAGCTACTGCTCTCATCGTTTCAATCATTTTCCAGCTATAGGGTTCGTGCATATCTACAAATCGAGGGCCAAACCTATCATCATTTTCCCCTCTCAAAGGGTGTTCAGGCATCATATTGATATGGTCAGTAATAATCATTACATCACCAACCTCAAAATCAGGATTTACACCACCACATGCATTTGAAACCATTAACTTTTCTATCCCTAACAATTTCATTACTCTTATCGGAAAGGTCACTTCTTCCATCGCCCACCCCTCATAATAATGAAATCTGCCTTGCATAGCTATAACTTTTTTTCCCGATAATTCCCCGTAGATCAAGGTTCCGGAATGACCCTTTACAGTAGAGACAGGAAAATTTGGAATATCGTGATAGTCGATCTTTTTTTCAATTTTAATCATACTGACAATATCGCCAAGCCCCGTACCCAGAACGATTCCTATTTCAGGTTGATCAATACCAATACCCTTTAAAAACTTAGCAGTTTCCTTTATTTTTTCGTACATAACTATTAATTAATTTATTGAAATTATCCCCATCACCAATGAATCCTGTCTGAATTGGCAAATAATACACTGGGAAATTTACGTCTAGAAAATTTCTGACATAATCTTTTTCTGTTGTCAGAATTAGCTTATTACCGGTCGAGTTTTCAACATGCTTTTTATAAATGGATTCTAATTCTTTTTTGCCCAACCTTTGATGATCGGTAAATTTCAAATGATCAAAGACTATCTTCTTTTGGTTCAAGAATTCCTCAATGGGTTGAGGATTTGCAATTCCGGTTACCAATAATACATCATAACTAACCAAATCATTAATAAAAATCTTTTTTTGATCACCCAAAATTACATCCCCATAAGCAATCGTACTAAAAAATACTTGCTGATGTTTCAAAGGTTTCAATTTCTTAACAATCCTATGCTGCTCTTCCATACTCAGATTCTGTGGGCATTTTGTTACCACTATGAGCTGTGCTCTTTTAGCTCCATTCTTAGATTCTCTTAAATTTCCTGAGGGCAATAGATGATCATCCATATATAAATTACCAAAGGCTGTTAGGAGAATATAAAGACCGGCATCAACATATCTGTGCTGAAAAGCATCATCCAAAAGAATCAGCTCTACATTTGGTTTTAATTTTTGTATTTGCTCAATTCCGTGAACCCTTCTTTCATCAACCGCCACGCAAAGCTTGTTAAATTTTCGATAAAACTGCAGGGGTTCATCACCGAGAAGATCAGCATTTGAATTTTTATCTGCCAACAAAAACCCTTTAGATTTCCTGCCGTATCCTCTACTCAGTACGGCTGTCTCATAATTCAGGGTCAAAAGCCTGATTAAGTATTCAATTTGTGGGGACTTTCCTGTACCTCCTACATTAAGGTTACCAACAACAATTATTGGTATATTGAATTTTTTACTTCTTATTATCCCCTTATCAAAAGCCCAATTTCGAAGCCTCATGATGAGTCCGTATATAAGGGACAAGGGATATAATATTTTTCGAATCAAATTCACCTGAATTATAGTACAAAAAATCCTTTTGGATTATTAAAATGAAACATATTCAACAACCTCCAGACCATAACCTATCATACCTACCCGTTTGCCTGAATATTTGCTGTTGGAAATCAATTTGATCTTATTCACATTTAAATCATGAAGGATTTGAGCTCCAATACCAAAATCTTTTTCGTCCATTGTAGCTATAGGCCCTATAGATTTTCCGTTATTTTGTAGGTTTTTCAAATACTTCAGCCTGTTAATCAAATCAAAAGATTGAAATTCCTGGTTGATAAATACAACCACGCCTTTACCTTCTATATTGATCAGATCAAACATTTTTGCGAGCTTGTCATCAGGGTTATTCGTAAGCGTTCCCACAATATCGTTATTGATCAAAGTTGAGTTTACCCTTACCATCACCTCTTCATTTTTTTCCCAATTACCTTTGGTAAGTGCCAAATGAACTTGGTTGTTTGTCGTTTGCTTATAAGCCCTCAAACGATATTTGCCAAACCGTGTATCCAATATGAAATCTTCTATTTTATCTATTAGTGAATCGTGCTTTAATCGATAAGCGACTAAATCTTCAATAGAAATAATCTTAAGGTCATGTTTCTTGGCCACTTTCACCAATTCAGGAAGTCTCGCCATGGTACCGTCTTCGTTAAGGATCTCAACTAACAAGCCTGAGGGTTTTAATCCGGCAAGACGAGCGATATCTATGGCCGCTTCTGTATGCCCTGTCCTTCTTAAGACACCACCATCTTTAGCTCTTAAAGGGAATATATGACCAGGCCTGCCAAGATCTTCAGATTTTGTTTCAGCAAGGGTTAAAGCCTTAACCGTTTGAGATCGGTCAAAAGCGGATATTCCTGTTGTACATCCGTGACCTATCAAATCTATGGAAACGGTAAACTGGGTATTGTGTAAGACTGTATTTTTTCCCACCATCAAGTCCAGATTTAGTTCCTCGCATCTGCTTTCAGACAATGGAGCACAAATTAGTCCACGTCCATTTGTTGCCATAAAATTGATCATTTCTGGGGTAACCATCTCGGCAGCTGCAACAAAATCTCCTTCATTCTCGCGGCTTTCATCATCAACAACAATGATCATTTTG
>JAUXCI010000292.1 GCA_030618945.1 Flavobacteriaceae bacterium | reverse complement strand
GCGTAAATTTTTGGTGTTTTCATTTCAATTATTTTTATAAAGTTTAGTATTGATTAATTGGTGTCAAATATAGGATATAAATTCATATTTGCATTCATACCATCTTGTGAAAATGAGAAGTCTCTTTTAATTATCCTTAGCTACCAAAAGCCAAGAAAATTCAAACATCCTCATCAAAGGCAATTGACTTTTGCCAAAAAAAAATAGTATATACCACTAGGTTCAAGGGCTATGTTTTCTTCCTGTTTTTCTTATTCACTTGATTTACCAATTCCAGTCTTTTTACAATACTATCTTTTTCTAAAAGAGTTCCCGGCGATAACACGGCATTTGCTCCAATTTTGCAATGATCACCAACCAAGGAGCCAAATTTTTTCGATTTTGTGTCAATAAGTCGATCCTTGAATATTACAAAAATATTCTTATCCTCTCTCTCGTTGAAATGATTGGCACAAATTGAACCAGCTTCAAAATTCACCTTACTCCCGATTATGCTATTACCCACATAATTAAAATGAGCAGTAGCTGTATCATTCAAAATTACAGATTGCTTAATTTCACAACCTGGTCCTATTTTCACTGTACTTCCTAAAAATATAGGGCCACGCAGATAAGCATTTGCCCCAATAAAACAATTTTCAGAGATAATGATATTGCCTTTTAAAACAACTCCTTGCTCTACGATAGCAGTTTTATGAACAGCAACCCCATTGTCAATATGATAATCTTTCCCCAAGGTTTTGATCCTCTTTTTCAATAGTTCTTCCAAATCTCTTATAATTTCCCAAGGCATTTTATCCTCTTGACCAAGCCAGGATGGAAAGTTGTGTATCCAATTTCTAATTTTTATCATGTTATACGCAATGAAAAATAGTTTGATTTTTAATTAGAGTAAATTTCTCAAATTTGAGTTGATGATTTAAATTCGTGTCCATTGGAAGGTTTGTCAATTTCTCAAGTTTAGAGCTAAACAACCATTGTGAAACCAAACTCAAAACTCGAAGCTAATTTGCTGAGGTGCTCACTTCCCATCACCTCAGCTCCGATCACCTCGCGACTGTGGGTTTCACGCATTCCCAATTGTAGCATTGTAGCATTAAACCATTGAATCAATACATCCTTGCTCACTCCAGCACCTCATAAATGGTCAATGGCTTGACTTTATTCTTTACTACCACATCACCAATTTTATTAATATTGAATGATTCTTTTACTACCTCGTAGCAAGCCTGACCAATTATGATCTGGTTTTCTTGTGCCAAATCCTGAAACCTGGCTGCAGTATTCACCACATCACCAATCACAGTATAGTCAAGTCGTTTTAAACTTACGGATCCTATATTACCTGAAATCATGTCTCCGCTATTAATTCCAATGGATACTTTTGGCTCAAAATCAACATCTTCTTCAGTCGGCAAATTATTAATCTTACTTCTTACCGCTAAGGCAGTATCTATAGCTCGGTCTAAATGGTAATCATCTTTGAAAACAGCCATGATGGCATCACCTATAAATTTATCTATATGTCCTTCATTTGCAACAATTTCTTTAACCATCACATCAAAATACGAATTGATCATAGTAACCACTGTATCAGCAGCAGTATTCTCGCTTATGGCAGTAAAACCGCAAATGTCAATGAACATCACGGTACCTTTAATGGTTTCATTATCCATAATGGTAGTTTCGAATTCTCGACTCCCCATAAAACTAAGTACATTTTGATCAACATACATTTTTAAGATATTGTTTTCTTTAACAGCTTTTAAAGTCTCCTTTAATTGCCTGGCATGTTTAAGAGTTTTTTCCATTGTCAGGGTAAGGTCCTTAAAATTAATGGGCTTTGTTATAAAATCAAAAGCCCCACGGTTCATCGCAGTTCGAATGTTCTCCATATCGCCATAAGCGGATACAATTACAGATTGTATCAAGGGGCTTAATTCGTTTAAGTGACTAAGCAAGGTTAACCCGTCCATCTCAGGCATATTGATATCACTCAATACAATATCTACCTCTGGTTCTTCCTGAAGTTTTTTAAGTGCGTCTTTACCATTTATGGCGAAGAAAAACTCATATTCCTTTTTTCTTATTTCTTTGCGAAACTTCTGTTTAATGAGTATTTCTAAATCAGTTTCATCGTCAACAACAAGAATTTTTGCCATCATATCATGCTTTTTAATTTATCCTTTAACATTGTAAAATCCAAAGGCTTTGTTAGAAATTCATCGGCACCAAGCTTTTTTGCCGAATTAAAATTATCATCATCACCATAAGCTGTAATCATCATCACCACTGGCGGTGGTTTAAGATAATCTTTTTTAATGAATTCCAACAACTCTAAGCCACTCATTCCCGGCATATTGATATCCGAAAGTATCAATACGGCCTCCTGTTCCATTGATTTCAGAACTGTTATAGCCTCTTCACCTGAAAAGGAAAAAATAAATGTAATATCTCCATTTCTAATTTCTTTTCGAAAACGCTGTTCAAATAATATTTTCACATCTCTTTCGTCGTCTACAACTAATATTTTCATCTAGTTCTTATTTTGGTTGTTGTCCTCATTTTTAATTATTAGGAAGAATTATGGTAAACTCGGCACCTTCATCTATCGCAGTCTTTACCTTTAACTCTCCCCCATGGGCTTTAACAATATCATAGCTTAAAGATAAGCCTAATCCGGTTCCTTGCCCGGTGGGTTTGGTTGTAAAAAAGGGTTGAAATATTTTATCAAGTACTTCTTTTGGTATGCCATTGCCGTTATCAGTCACTTTAATTTCTATTTTTTTAGCTTCTTTTTTCGTACTTACCAATACAGTTGGTTCGTAATTTTCAGCACCG
>JAUXCI010000268.1 GCA_030618945.1 Flavobacteriaceae bacterium | reverse complement strand
TATTAATTTTATGCATGTTTACAGGTTTAGGTTGTTGAATGATGAAAATGATGATTTTATGCGTGATATAGAAATTGCATCAAATCAGACTTTTAGCGATTTTCATGAAGTGATACGAAAAACCGCAGGTTTTATTGGTAGTGAACTTGCCTCTTTTTTTGTTTGCGACAAAAAGTGGCAGAAACTGCAGGAAATTACCCTTATTGATATGGGATCCGGATATAGCGATTCGGATCAGGATGAGGAGAGCGAAAAGTTTTCCTCTAATGATACTTCAACGGCAATAATGGATCAATCTGTACTTAAAGATTTTATTATCGATCCCCAACAACGTTTGCTTTATGAATACGACATCCTGAATCAGGGAGCAATTTATATTGAACTGATCTCTGTTCTTAAATTTGAGTCTGGTAAAAAGTATCCGGCTATCACAAAGAGCGTTGGCTCTTTTTTCGATCAGAAAAAGATGAATGAAGATAATTTCACCCCCCCTGAAGTTGACCAGAACGAGCTTCTTAAAGAATTTGAAGAATTATTGAAGGGAAATATGGATAGTGACGATTTTGAATCCTATTTTGATGATTGATTTTTATTTGTTTTTATGATTAATGGAGATGACACCCCTCCGGATAAAACCCTTATCGTAATTGTTGGCCCCACAGCAGTTGGAAAAACCTTATGTTCATTAAGAATAGCGCAAGAATTTAACGCTGAAATTGTTTCGGCCGATTCCCGTCAGTTTTACCAGGAGTTGAATATTGGCACTGCCCCTCCTTCAAAGGAAGAGTTACAGCTTTCCAAACACCATTTTATTGGTCACCTCTCAATTAATAAAGAGTATAATGTTCACAAGTTCGAGACAGAAGCGCTCGCTATTTTTGATAACCTTTTTAAAAGAGATCAGTACGTGGTGATGGTTGGAGGGTCAGGATTGTATGTTAATGCAGTGTGTTACGGTATTGATGATCTACCTGATCCGGACCCGGTAGTAAGAAAGGAGTTGACCAAACTATTGGAAAATGAAGGCATAGAACCATTACAGGAGCAGCTTGCCGGTTTGGATCCACAGTATTTCGCTGTAGTAGATCAAGAAAATCCCAAAAGGTTAATCAGGGCCATTGAGGTATGTTTGACAACAGGTAAAAAATATTCTGATCTACGTAAAAACAAATCGAAGCCAAGACGATTTAATACGATTAAGATTGGCTTAAACCGTGAGAGGAACGAACTGTTTGATATCATCAATCAAAGAGTAGATAAAATGATTGAGAATGGGTTGGTAGATGAGGTAAGGTCGCTTTATTCATACAAGCATTTAAATGCCCTGAATACGGTAGGGTATAAGGAAATTTTTGATTTTCTGGATGGTAAAAATGACCTGGAGCGAGCTATTGAGAATATCAAGACCAATACAAGGCGTTATGCCAAGCGACAGCTTGTATGGTTCAAAAAAGACCCAACCATAAAGTGGTTTCATCCGGATGAAACAGAAGGGATTATTAATTTCATAAATAGTTAATTTTTGCCATCCCTCAATTAGATTCGTGCTAATAATTTTAACTTTGTTTTTTAATGAAAAACGAATAAGCATGAAAACGGAAATAATAAAGTCATTAACCGAGAATTTTGAGGGACACTCATACACAACCGAAAATGGTGTAGAATTCTGGTTTGCAAGAGAATTACAACATTTGCTTGGTTACTCCGAATGGCGAAACTTTTTTAAAGTAATAACAAAAGCTAAGATTTCCTGTGAAGCCACTAATAACACGGTTTTCGATCATTTTGTTGATGTCAACAAAACGATAGCAATGCCTAAAGGAGCATCAAAAGAAATTCAGGATATCATGCTTACAAGATACGCATGTTATCTGATAGCTCAAAATGGTGACCCGCATAAAGAATCAATTGCTTTTGCACAAAACTATTTTGCCATACAAACCAGAAAGTTTGAATTGATTAAAAAACGCATAAATGATTGGGAGCGTTTAACGGCAAGGCAGAAACTTACTTACTCCGAAAAAGAATTGTCGGAATTAATTTATGAGCGTACCAAAAACGATCGTAATTTTGGATTAATACGTAGCAAAGGCGACTCAGCCCTTTTTGGCGGAAATACTACGCAAACTATGAAAAATAGATTGGGTGTGCCCAAAGGTAGAGCATTGGCTGATTTTCTTCCAACTATTACAGTAAAAGCCAAAGATTTTGCAACAGAAATTACCGTGTTCAACACAAAAGAACGTGGCTTAAATACTGAAAGGCAAATATCAAATGAACACATTAAAAACAATAAAGGCGTTCGTGAACTTTTGCTCGACCGTGGCATTAAACCCGAAGAACTACCACCAGAAGAGGACATTAAGAAACTGGAACGCAGGGTGAAATCTGATGACAAAAACATAGGCAAGAATCCCGATAAACTAAGCAAATAGATGGCTGATTTTAATTTATCGGAAAAAATGAAGTCCGCATTCTTGAGATGATCCTTGAATTTTTAAAATGAAAGTTTGACTTTTTTCTAAATATGTTGTACCTTTATATGTTTAAAATTCATCATTAACTCATTAACACATTATTTAAAGGACCCTGTTATGAAAAAATTACCCTACAGTCGGCAGTCGGCAGCGGAGCGAAGCGACGTCCGCCTTTGGCGGATCCGCAGTTTTCGTCTATTATCTTTTGTCTTCTTCCTTTCAACTCTTTTAACCTTTTCGGCCTTCTCTCAGGATTGGCAACCCATTGGCCCTACGGATGTCCAAATTAATAACTACCATTCCAGGATAGATATGGAAATATTATGCACTCAAACCGGTATCATACTTTGGGATGGTATTAATGCGCAGGAATTTATTTGTAATCTTCCTGTTTTGGGGGTGTGCGACCTGGATGATGAGAACATCCTTGTGATTATGGGAGCTGGAAGCTATTCAGATGGTATATACAAGTTTAACCTATCAACACATTTTTTTGAAGTGGTTGAGTGGCTTATGTATCCCAGGTTTATTTATTATGATAGTTTTGATTACTATGTGGGGCATGAATACGGACTAAAAAAATCGGCAGACGGGGTCATCTGGGAAGATGTTTTATTTTTTAGCGGCAGTGATTGCCTTGCAATGACCCACCAGGGCAGTTACTCTGTTGTATCTATGATTGATGGCATTGTTTGCTCAGATGATAGTGGATCAACCTGGCATCAATCTGTGGTGGGATCTCCGTGGATATCAGATATGGCTTTTGGCCCCAATAATGTGCTCTATGGTATTTTCCCCGACGAATCATGGTCATCAGGGCTTTGGTCTTCATTGGATTTTGGAGAGACATGGTGGGTTGAGTTCTGGGATATAAACATGACATCTGTATATCATACGGAGGGGTTAATGTATGTTGGCTGGCATCAGGTCCCGGGCCAGGGCACTGGTGAAGGCGTTGCTTCATATGATCCTGCTTCCGGTGAGCTGACATATATGAATGACAACCTGCCATGC
>JAUXCI010000076.1 GCA_030618945.1 Flavobacteriaceae bacterium | reverse complement strand
CTTTACTTCAAATGACGTCAAACCCATTAGGACATGGTTTTGAAACAATGATGGAGAAATATGCCTGGAATGGATGCTATAGCCCTGCTGGAAAATATGGGTTTCAAAGTTAACTTTAATGGAATAGGTAAAGTGATATCCCAATCGATTAAAGCGGGTTCTGAATTAAAAAAAGGTGAAATAATAAATCTTGATTTATCATAAGTTGAAAAAACTTAAAGACATATTGTACGGAGTAGCGGTAGAATCGATAAAAGGTTCTACAGATATTCTTGTTTCCTCTATTGAATTTGATTCAAGAAAAATTCAAGCAGGCGCCTTATTTGTGGCTCAAAAAGGATTGGAATTTGACGGGCATGTCTTTATTGCGAAATCTATTTCACAAGGGGCAGTGGCGGTGATATGTCAGGATATACCTAAAGAAACTGCTGATGAAATAACTTATGTAAAAGTTGTGAATAGTGATGAGGCCCTGGCCTTGATCGCTTCTAATTTTTATGACAATCCATCAGATCATTTAGAATTGATTGGTGTTACAGGAACAAATGGAAAAACGACAATTGCAACTTTGCTTTCAGAGCAGGTTCAAAACGCTGGTTTCAAAAGCGGATTGATTTCTACCATCGCAATTAAAATTGGAGAGACTGTTCACCCCACAACACATACCACTCCTGATTCGGTTACCATAAACAAGGTTTTGAAAGAGATGGTTGACGTTGGTGTAAGCCATTGCTTTATGGAAGTAAGTTCACATGGAATTCACCAAAAAAGAACAGCCGGCTTGACCTTTAAAGGAGGAATATTCACCAATTTGACTCACGATCATTTAGACTATCACAATAGTTTCGCCGAATACCGTGATGTTAAAAAATCGTTTTTTGATCAATTACCTGCTGAGGCTTTTGCTTTGGTAAACCTCGATGACAAAAACGGAGGGGTCATGGTACAAAATACAGTGGCGAAAAAATATGGATATGCCCTAAAAACAGTTGCGGATTATAAGGCAAGAATCATTGAAAATCACTTTCAGGGTCTCTGTCTCAATATAGATGGTCATGAAGTATGGACCAAATTGATAGGATCATTCAATGCTTATAACCTCCTTGCAATTTACGCTGCGACAGATCTTATGGGTGTCGAAAAAATGAAAAATCTTCGCATTCTAAGTGAACTCGATAATGTGAAAGGAAGATTCCAACACTCTGTGTCTGTAAAAGGGATTAACTCCATTGTGGATTATGCCCATACCCCAGATGCCCTTAAAAATGTGCTTGAAACCATTAATTCTATTAGAACCTTTAATGAGCAGGTTATAACCGTCGTGGGATGTGGAGGAGACAGAGATCGTACCAAACGCCCCAAAATGGGAAATATAGCTTCAAGTTTAAGTAATCAAGTTGTGTTTACCTCGGATAATCCAAGAAGTGAGGATCCTGAAGCTATCATTAGAGAAATTGAGGCAGGCGTCAGGCCCGAAAATTATAAAAAAACTATCTCTATTGTAGACAGAAAGCAGGCCATTAAAACAGCCTGTAAATTGGCAAATGAAGGAGATATTATACTAATTGCAGGAAAAGGTCATGAAAATTATCAAATCATCGGAGATCAAAAATCCAGTTTT
Organism: Flavobacteriaceae bacterium; assembly: GCA_030618945.1. Lineage (GTDB taxonomy): Bacteria > Bacteroidota > Bacteroidia > Flavobacteriales > Flavobacteriaceae > Lutimonas. The sequence goes on along the minus strand of JAUXCI010000076.1, from coordinate 8,119 downwards.
GATGATTTTGGGATTACCAATGAAATACTAATCGAACTCAACAAATAAAACTATAGAATGCTGTATTATTTATTTGACTTTTTGGACAAAAATTTCAGTATTCCTGGAGCGGGTCTGTTTCAGTATATCTCTTTTAGGTCGGCCATTGCTTTTGCAATCTCATTATTGATTTCAACCATTTTTGGACGAAAGATCATTGACATCCTTAGAAATCTGCAAGTAGGAGAATCGATAAGAGACCTTGGGCTTCACGGGCAGGCTGAGAAAAAGGGAACTCCAACTATGGGAGGCTTGATTATAATTTTAGCTACGCTTGTTCCTGTTTTTTTGTTGGCCAAACTGGAGAATATCTATATCATCATACTTATTGTTACCACCCTATGGATGGGAACCATTGGTTTTATAGATGATTATATTAAAATATTTAAGAAGAATAAAGACGGCCTTAAAGGTAGGTTTAAAATCATTGGTCAAATAACCTTAGGAACCTTCGTCGGGCTGGTTCTTTTCTTTAATCCTGATGTGGTTGTTAAGGAAAAATTAGCTCAGGGAGAGGTTATTATAAGTAGCGAGCAAACGGTTTCATCCAATCGATTTGGTCCGGCCGAGAAGTCTACAAAAACTACAATTCCATTTGTTAAAAATAATGAGTTTGATTATGCCAATCTGATTGTGTGGATGGGAGAAAAATCTAAAGATTATGTTTGGCTCATATTTGTATTGGTTGTAATTTTTATCATTACGGCAGTGTCAAATGGTGCTAATCTTACGGATGGGATAGATGGCCTGGCTGCGGGAACCTCGGCTATTATGGTTTTGGCTTTGGGCATTTTTGCATGGATATCGGGTAATATTATCTTTTCTGATTATCTCAATGTTATGTACATCCCAAATTCAGGCGAAATGACCATTTTTATCAGTGCCTTTGTTGGTGCCCTGGTCGGATTTCTGTGGTATAACGCCTATCCTGCACAAGTATTTATGGGAGATACGGGTAGCCTTACTATAGGAGCCGTTATTGCGGTATTGGCACTTTCTGTGCGCAAGGAATTCCTTATACCCATTTTGGCCGGTATTTTTTTAGTGGAGAATCTTTCAGTAGTACTCCAGGTGTCTTATTTCAAATACACCAGAAAAAAGTTGGGTGTTGGAAAGAGAATATTTCTGATGTCGCCCTTGCACCATCATTATCAAAAACGAGGATATCATGAAAGTAAAATAGTAACAAGATTTTGGATTGTGGGCATATTGCTGGCCGTGATCTCCATATTGACCCTAAAAGTAAGATAATATAACAATTAAATTATATCTAATGAGTATAGCATCCTTTGCATTACAAACAAATTTCAACGTTAAAAACGCTATGGCATCCAGCACCTTATCTGACTTGATGAAGGTTAGAAAGGAGACCATCAGAAATTGTATGGCAGATTTTGAAAATGAAGAGCATAGATTGGAGAAAGTCTTAAAAATCAATGGGTGTCAGTATATCAATGATGCACAAGCGACAAATGTAAATGCTACATATTACGCACTGGAGAGTATGGAGTATGATACTGTATGGATCGCTGAAGGCATGGTACATATTAATGATTATGAGATGTTGTTACCACTGATCAATGAAAAGGTGAAGGCCATCATCTGCATCGGAGACAATAATGATAATTTGATTGAAACTTTTGGAAATGTAGTTGATTTTATGTTCGAAACCAACAGTATCGATCAGGCGGTTAAAATTGCTTACAAGCTAAGCAGAGACTCTGAAACAGTACTTTATTCTCCCGCAGCTAAAAGTCTTGATGAAACCGAGACCTGTGAAAAAAAAGGAAATAAATTCAAAGAAGCCATAAGACAATTGTAAAAACAATTTAAAAAATGTTGTCAAGATTTTTCGAAAATATAAAAGGAGATAAAACCATTTGGGCCATCGTTGGTGCCTTGGCTATATTTTCTTTTCTTCCCGTTTACAGCGCTAGTACAAACTTGGTGTATGTAGCTGGAAAAGGTTCTACTCTTGGCTATTTGCTCAAACATGCAATCTTATTATTAATGGGATTCGTGATTGTTTACGCAACACACAAAATTCCCTACAGGTATTTTAGTGGATTATCCGTTTTGATGATGCCGGTTGTGATCTTACTACTCGTTTATACACTTACACAAGGAACAGTCATTGATGGAGCAAACGCCAGTAGATGGATCAGTATTCCAATCGTTGGGATCGGTTTTCAAACTTCAACGCTTGCCTCAGTTGTGGTGATGATGTATGTTGCCCGATACTTTGCGCGCAACAAAGAAAAAGAAATAAAATTCAAAGAGAGTTTTATATATATGTGGTTGCCGGTTGGTTGTGTTCTGGCCTTGATATTACCGGCGAATTTTTCTACAACAGCCATTACTTTTGGTATGGTTGTGATTCTGGCTTATTTGGGAGGTTACCCTTTTAAATATATTGCTTCGATTTTAGGCATTGGCGTTTTGTGCTTGGCCTTGTTTATACTTACAGCTAAGGCTTTTCCTGAGGCCACGAAAGGTAGTAGAATTAACACATGGTCAAATAGAATTGAAAATTTTGCATCAGGAGAGGCAGAAGACAATTATCAGGCAGACAAAGCTAAAATAGCATTTGCATCTGGCGAGATTTATGGAAAAGGTCCAGGAAAAAGCGTTCAGAAAAACTTTTTACCACAATCATCTTCTGATTTTATCTACGCAATAATCGGTGAGGAATTTGGCTTGATTGGGGCAGTTCTCATCATCTTATTCTTTCTTGGACTATTGTTTCGTTTTGTTATCATAGCCACTAAGGCATCCACAATATTTGGCACTTTACTGGCCCTTGGTGTGGGGCTGCCTATCATATTTCAGGCCATGATCAACATGGGCGTCGCCGTCGGTCTTTTTCCGGTAACGGGTCAGCCTTTGCCATTGATCAGTACAGGTGGGACATCTATATGGATGACATGCTTTGGAATAGGAATTGTATTAAGCGTGAGCTCGGCAAATCATAGTGAAGACGTCAGTGTTGCTAAAAAAGAATTAGAAAACCCTTTAGATATATTGCATGAAGCAATCGGTTAACATATTATTGAGTGGTGGAGGTACCGGAGGACATATATATCCGGCCGTAGCCATAGCCAATGAATTGAAGTTGAGAAATCCTCAATCGAAGTTTCTCTTTGTGGGAGCCTTGGGAAGGATGGAGATGGAAAAAATACCACAATTGGGTTACGATATTAAAGGCTTGAACATTACCGGATTACAAAGAAGTTTATCATGGAAAAATTTGACTTTTCCATTTAAACTTGTTCAAAGTCTGTTTAAAGCGAATAAAATCATTAAGAATTTTAAGCCTAATGTGGTTATAGGAACGGGCGGTTTTGCATCTGGACCTACTCTGTACATGGCTAATAAAAAAAATATTCCAAGTTTGATACAGGAGCAAAACTCGTATCCTGGAATCACCAATAAACTATTGGCTAAAAAAGTGAAGAAGATTTGTGTGGCTTATGATGGGCTTGAGCGATTTTTTCCGAAGGACAAATTGATCAAAACGGGTAATCCGGTAAGACAAGACCTTCTGGACATGAGTTTGAAAAGGGACGAAGCTTTGAAGTATTATCATTTAGATAAAAATAAAAAAACCATTGTAGTCCTTGGAGGAAGTCTTGGAGCTAGGGCGATCAATCAGGCCATGGAGCAAAATATAAAGGTTATTTTAAAGGATAATGTGCAGATTATTTGGCAATCTGGCAAGCTTTATTACGATGATTATAAGCAATATAATGAAATGGATGACTTGCAGGTGCACGAGTTTATCAATAGAATGGATTTGCTATATGCTGCTGCCGATATTATTGTTAGCCGAGCCGGAGCCGGATCAATATCAGAATTGTGTCTTGTGGGTAAACCGGTAATATTTATTCCGTCACCGAACGTTGCCGAAGACCATCAAACAAAAAATGCCGAATCGGTGAGTGATAAGCAGGCTGCAATATTGTTAAAAGAGAGCGATATAGAGCAGTTTTCAGAACTGATTGGGAATTTAATTGACGACGAAGCAAAGCAGTTGTCATTAGGAAGGAATATTAAAAAACTAGCCTTACCAAACGCGACGAAGCAGATCGTGGATGAGGTTGAAAAAATATTAAAATAGAATTATGTGCTAAATACTTTGGTAACTATGGCAATCTGATTAGAGTAGTGAGGGGATTATTTTAAAAGGTTGTCATAGTTTTAAATAAATAAGGAAAATGAAAAAGTACAAACATATCATCAAATTTACATTGTTAATCACAGTGTTGGCCTTTTTATATGGTTTTGCGGCACATAGAAATTCCCTTAAAGAAAGCAAGGAAATAAAGGTGATTTTTGAGAATGGTGACAATCTATACGTGAGTTATGAAACAGTTAATAAGTTGTTAATACAAAAACTGGAGGGTAACAATAATCAAGCGAAAGAAAATATAAATTTGAACAAATTAGAACAGTTTTTGCGGAGCAATGAAATGATTGAAAATGCAGAAATATTTCTAACGATAAATGGGGATTTAGGGGCGATAATTACACAAAGAACACCTGTTTTAAGAGTAGCCAATGAGACGGAAACCTATTATTATGATAGGCTGGGCATAAAAATGCCACTATCCGATAATTATTCTGCAAGGGTTCCTATAACCACTGACACAATATCGGGTCATGGAGAGTTTGACATGATAAGATTGTCAAATGTCATAAAGAATGATGACTTTTTAAGAAAACAGATTATTGGTATTGACCATATATCTGATTCAAAAAATAATCAATTCGAGTTAAATACGAGAGTTGGAGATCATAAAATCATTTTTGGGGATTTGTCCCAAATGGAAGAAAAAATTACGAAGCTGAAAGTTTTTTATCAAAAGATGATGTTGGATAGTACCATGAAAGATTATAAAACAATAAACTTAAAATTTCACAATCAAATTGTTTGTGAAAAATAAATATTATGGATAATAACGATATAGCAGTTGGGTTAGACATCGGAACAACAAAAATTGTTGCGATGGTCGGTAGGAAAGACGCTTATGGTAAGATGGAGATATTGGGCACGGGTAGGGCCAAGAGTTTGGGGGTACACAGAGGTGTTGTAAATAATATTACCCAAACTATTCAATCAATTCAACAATCTGTTGATGAGGCGGAAAGTGTGTCAGGAGAAAAAATAGGTTCGGTTGTAGTTGGTATTGCGGGTCAGCATATCAGAAGTTTACATCACAGTGATTATATTACCAGATCTAATTCGGATAAAGTAATTGATGAGAATGATATAGAAAGGCTGATCAACCAGGTTTATAAACTTGTTATGCTACCGGGCGAGGAAATCATTCATGTTTTACCTCAGGATTTTAAAGTTGATGGTCAGGCCGAGATCAAGACGCCGATTGGAATGTACGGAGGAAGACTTGAGGCTAATTTTCATGTAGTTGTTGGCCAGGTGTCTTCAATAAGAAATATTGGCAGGTGCATAAAAAGTGCCGGCTTAGAACTTGGAAGTATCACGCTTGAGCCACTGGCTTCAGCTGATGCGGTGTTAAGTCAGGAAGAAAAGGAAGCTGGAGTAGCCTTGATCGATATAGGTGGTGGTACCACTGATCTCGCCATTTTTAAGGATGGTATTATCAGACATACATCGGTGATTTCTTTTGGCGGAAATGTAATTACAGAAGACATCAAGGAAGGTTGTTCTATCATTGAAAAACAGGCTGAATTACTTAAAACTAAATTTGGTTCGGCATGGCCGGGAGAAAATAAGGAAAATGAAATAGTTTCTATTCCTGGATTGAGAGGCAGGGAACCAAAGGAGATTACCCTTAAAAATTTGTCAAAGATCATTCATGCGAGAGTGATCGAAATTGTGGAACAGGTATTTCTTGAAATCAAGAATTACGGCCATGAAGAAAGTAAGAAGAAGCTGATTGCAGGCATTGTTCTGACTGGAGGGGGCGCTCAACTGAAGCATATAAAGCAATTAGTAGAATATATTACAGGAATGGATACACGGATTGGATATCCAAATGAGCATCTTGCCAGTAATTCTGACAGCGAATTGTCAAGCCCTTTATACGCGACGGTAGTCGGACTTTTAATGAAAGGATTAAAGGAGAATGAAAGAAGCTATAGGAAGATAGAAGACCTAGAGCAGGAGACAAATAAAGAGTCGAGATCGGCTAGCCAGGAACCAAAGAAAACCATTTTTGAAAAGTGGGGAGAAAAGTTTCGAGATTTTTTAGATAACGCAGAATAACAATACAACCCGAAAAACAAAATAGTTATGAGTTTAGAATTTAGTAATTTATCTTTTGATTTACCAAAGAATCAATCCAATGCAATTAAAGTAATTGGTGTTGGTGGAGGAGGAAGTAATGCTATTAATCACATGTACAACAAGGGAATTAAAGGTGTTGACTTTGTGGTTTGTAACACGGATGCTCAAGCCTTGCAAAGCAGTCCTGTACCGTATAAAATACAATTGGGAGCCACTTTAACTGAAGGATTGGGTGCGGGTGCTAATCCTGAAATTGGTGAACAATCGGCTATAGAAAGTATGGAGGATATTAAGAATATGCTCAATACAAAATCTAAAATGTTATTCATCACTGTTGGAATGGGCGGAGGAACAGGAACGGGAGCAGCTCCCGTGATTGCGAAAATTGCTCAGGATCTTGACATTCTTACTGTAGGAATTGTGACTATTCCATTTTCTTTTGAAGGAAAAATGAGAAATGAACAGGCACAGAGAGGAATAGAAAAATTGAGATCGCACGTTGATTCGCTGGTTGTCATCAATAATAATAAACTAAGGGAAGTTTACGGTAATTTAGGGTTTAAAGCCGGATTTTCTAAAGCAGATGAAGTATTATCGACTGCAGCCACAGGTATTGCAGAAGTAATTACACATCACTATACTCAAAACATTGACCTGAGAGATGCCAAGACCGTTTTGTCAAACAGCGGAACGGCAATCATGGGATCGGCTCAATCTTCGGGATCTAACCGTGCTCAAAATGCCATAACCAAAGCTTTGGATTCTCCTTTGCTAAACGACAATAAAATTGAAGGCTCTAAAAATGTATTACTTCTTATTGTATCGGGTACTTCGGAAGTGACCATTGATGAGATAGGAGAGATCAATGATTATATCCAATCAGAAGCAAAAACTAATGTTGATATTATCATGGGTGTTGGTGAGGATGATACCTTGGAAGATGCAATAGCGGTTACAATTATTGCGACGGGTTTCAACCCTGAAATGCAAAATGAGATTTCGAAGACTGAATCTGTAAAGATCGTTCATAAACTTGTGGAAGAAAAAAAAGAAGCGAGGCTTGCCCCAAAGGAAGTTGAGCCTGTTGCTAAGACTCCAGAAGTCACAAGATTTGTACTAGAAGAAGATTGTGATGAGGAAAAAATAGTAGTACAAAAGAAAGAAATTAAGGAAGAACCGAATGATATTCAAGTTACCTATGAACATGTAAATCCTTCAGAGCAGGATGATTTCGAAATTACCAATATAACTCCAACTGAGGAAATCTCAGATGAAATTGAGGAAGATAGTAAAGACCAGATTTCTTTCACCTTTGATCTTCCAATTCAAAATTCAATAAAGGAAGAAGTACAGGAGGTAGAAGCGGTGAAGAAGTTTAATATTAATGATATTGAAATAGTTGGCCTTGAGGAGATCAAGCCAGAACCTGTAGAAAATCAGGATACCGTCCGTCATACTCTGGAAGAAGAGTTTGCAACAGAGCTTAAGACCTTAAGAAATATTTCAGAAGCAGAATCAGAGGCTGATGAGAATCTTAATTTTGAGTTGAAAGTGACCAATAAAGAGGTGATTGAAAACAAGGTGGAAGGCGTTTTAGAGGATAGAGATATTTCACCCATGAACCTTACCATTGCTGAATTGAGAGCCAGGGCTGAGATCAGAAGGAAAAAAATGAAGGATTTTAACTACAAGTTTGTCAATAAATTTAATCAAAATATTGACGATATTGAGAGTCAACCCGCTTATAAACGTATGGAATTGCGATTGGCTAGCAAAAAATTTGCAAATGGCCGCTGACAAACAAAAAACAAG
>JAUXCI010000016.1 GCA_030618945.1 Flavobacteriaceae bacterium | reverse complement strand
GGGCCCCTGCAAATGCAGGGGCCCTTTTTTTATGTCAAAATATTTTTTAAATATTTAAGCAATTGTGGCCCATAAATTTTATTTTTGCTTGAAGAACTTACACCCATTCTACTTTGAGCACATTAAAACGGTTTTTTAGAGATACTATCATTTACGGGATTGCTGCCGTTTTGCCCAGAGCCATAAATATAATACTGGTAAAACTTCACACCAATACCCTTGTCTCTGAAAAGTATGCTGAAAGTACCATCTATTTTGTTTATGCAGCCTATTTCAATGCTTTGCTCACTTATGGAATGGAAACTGCATTCTTTAGGTTCTTTACAAAAGAAAAGGAAAAAGGGAAAGTAATCTCAACCTCGTTTATCAGTTTGTTTGTGACTTCAATGATTTTCCTGTTTGTCATGCTGATTTATAGTGAATCTGTTGCTCAATACCTAGGGTTTTCAAGTGCACTTCCTGTTCAAATATTGATTCTGGTCACCACTTTTGACACCATGGTAGTGATACCCTATGCCTATTTGAGAGTTAATAACAATCCCCTGAAGTTTACTTTTTACAAATTGACGAACGTCATCATCTTTGCAGGATTTAACTTGTATTTTTTATTATATGTTCCATATGCCATTGAAAATGGGGGATTTATTCCGGAGATAGTTGAACGAAACTTTAATCAACATCCACTGGTACTATATATTTTCATTGCCAATTTAATTGCCAGTTTGGCAACCTTTCTCTTATTATTTCCTATAGTTTTTAAATTCAAAATTTCATTTGACAGGAAAATCTTATATCAAATGCTGGTTTATGGATTACCCATCTTGGTAAGTAGTCTTGCCTATGTTACCAATGAAAACCTTGACAAGCTTTTACTAAGCAACTATCTGGGGAAAGAACAAATGGGAATTTATGCTGCCTGTTATAAACTAGGTGTTTTTATGTCACTTTATATCATGGCCTTTAAAATGGGTGCCGAACCTTTTTTCTTCAATCAAGCCAAAGAAAGTAATGCCAAAGAAACCTACGCCAGAATTCTAACCTGGTTTATCATTTTTGGTTCGGTGTTTATGATCATTATTGTTGGATTTATTGATCAATTTGCCAATCTGCTACTCGGTAAGGAAGAATATTTTAAGGCCCTAAGTATTGTGCCTATCATATTATTGGCCAATTTATTTTTGGGCATCTACTACAACTTCTCGGTTTGGTTTAAATTAACCGACAAAACCAGATATGGCATGTATTTCTCTATTTTTGGCGCCTTAATTACAGTTGCTTTAAACAACATATTTATACCTAAAATAGGATTTATCGCCTCCGCATGGGCAACTCTCGCAACCTACATATTTATGGCAGGTATAAGTTATTTGTACGGAAGAAAATATTACAGGATCCCCTACCCCATGAAGAATATATCAATCATCTTGCTCTTAGCCGTCGGATTGTCTTACCTGTCATTTATCTATTTCAGAGGGAATAATATCGTTTCCGGAATGCTTGTACTGCTCTTCATTGGTCTTGTTATTTTAAATCAAAAAACAGAAATTAAAAAAATATGGAAAGTATCTCAATAAAGATTATCAACAAATCAGATCATCCAACTCCTTCTTACGAAACTTCTTCTTCAGCTGGAATGGACCTAAGAGCAAATATAGAAAACCCTATAAACCTAAAACCTCTGGAAAGAGCGATTATCAAAACGGGCTTATATATCGCCTTGCCTCAGGGCTTTGAAGCTCAGGTAAGGCCTCGAAGTGGTTTGGCGGCCAAGCACGGTATCAGCGTATTAAACGCACCGGGAACTATTGATGCGGATTACCGCGGTGAAATTGGTGTTATTTTGGTGAACTTATCCAATGAAAACTTTAATATAAATAATGGTGATCGGGTAGCGCAAATGGTAATTGCCAGATACGCACATACTAAATGGGAGGAAGTGAGCGTTCTAGATGAGACCAAACGCGGAACAGGCGGATTTGGAAGTACTGGTATTTAATCGATTTAGAACCTATTAAAAATATTTCTCTTTTGAAAATAATTAAATATATCTTCATTTTTTCTTTTGTCCTAGGCTATTCACAGGATAAGAGTAAGGACAATTTTACAGCTGTTTATGCTAATGCTTGTAACTGTATAGCTGAAATTTCATTAGAAGCTGACGATAAAAATAAACAGATCGCCAATTGTATTAGTTTATCTCTGGAAAAATTAGAGACCAATGAGCAAAGTACATCAGAACAGAGCGCTGAAGTGAATTATAAAAAGATTGAAAATTACCTTGTACAAAACTGTGAATCATTGAAGAATATAGCCTTTAGTGAAAACAAGAAATTTAAACATGCCTCATCAGAAAACGTTTTGGCACAGTTGGCCTATGATGATGGAATGGAATACACGAATAATGATGATATTGAAAATGCCATTCTAAAATTTAAAAAAGCCATTGCTATAGACCCAAAATTTGCCTTTGCCTGGGATAACCTGGGGATCAGCTACAGAAAAAATCAGGAATACGATAAAGCCATCGAAGCCTATCAGAAATCTTTAGAAATATATCCTCAAGGAAGACTACCCTTGTTGAATATTTCAATTACATATAATCTGAAAAAGGATTACAAACAGGCCGTCATATATTATAATAAATTTATCGCCATATATTCTGAAGACCCAGAAGGCTATTACGGGCTTGGACTCATCTTGTACACTCAAGGTGAACAGGAAGAAGGACTCGATAATCTTGTGCGGGCCTATACCATTTATACCGCTCAAAATTCACCTTATAGGGCCGACGCTGCAAAAAAAATTGGTTATATGTATAAGGACCTGAAGAATCAGGATAAATTAGAGGTTTTTAACAAGGTTGCTGACAAATACAATTTAAAGGTTCAGAACAATTAAGGGTTTCTTCGTTCAAAAACATTGTCTATTTTGTCCATTGCTTTTTCCGGGATGTATTTCTTACTTGCCAGAGCAATACCGAAAACAATAAAGAATATACCCAATAGGTTCCTTATTTTTCTCAGCACAACGGGTGTAAGTTTCATTTTAAGCTGTTTCGCAGCCAATATTTTTATCAGATCCGTTAACAGAAAAGTTGTAATCACAAGTGCAAAATACCTGAATACTTTTCCTGAATCCATCTTGAAGTTGGAGCTTACAGCTATCACCACGGCAAGCCAAAATGCAAGCACTCCAAAATTAATGGAATTCAAAAAAAATCCTTTGAGCATTAAGCCAAAATAATTATTATTCTCAACTACTACAAGCTCCTTATCGGTAACGATCTTTTTTGTCTTTTTATAAAAAATAATATATAGACCGTAGCTAATCAGCATCATACCTCCAATTAAAAAAATCCTGGGATCATCCTGGATTATTTTCAAAAGGCTGATACTTCCGTAGTAAGAAATTGAAATAAACATGATGTCTGCCATGGCAACACCTAAATCAAAGGTAATGGCAGCTCGTACTCCTTTCGTAATACTAGTTTCTATCAAGGTGAAAAAAACCGGACCCACCATAAATGCTAATCCGAATCCTAATAATACCGCGTTGACATACTCATTGATCATAGCTCAATTTTTAAATTGATTAAAATGATCTACACGTCATCATAATCAATTTTAATAATTGAAGTCGTTGGGTGGGCCTGGCAGGTTAATATCAAGCCTTCTGCAACTTCGTCTTCATCTAATATAGTGTTTTTTACCATCTCAGCAGCGCCTTCAACCACTCTGGCCAAACAACTACTACAAACCCCTCCCTGACAGGAATAAGGAGCATCCAGGCCTTTAGCCAAGGCTGCATCCAAAATAAGCTCATCCATTCGCATTTCAAAGCTTGTTTCTTCGTCATCCAAAACTATGCTGATCTCAGCATTGGCATTCAATGATTTTTTAACTTCTTTTTTATAGGAACTACTGCTAAATAATTCAAATTTAATGGCATCTTCTTTTACCTTTCGCTTTAAAAGAACTTTTTTAACCATCTCAATCATTTCTTCTGGTCCACATAAAAAATACTGGTCAAAAACCCTGTTAGCATATTCCTTTTTAAACAGGCCTTTTACCAATTTAGAATCTATTCTACCAAAAAGGGCTCTGTCACTAATAATCTGGCTATAAACATAGTTCACCTCCAAACGTTCACCCGATGATGACATAAGCGCATCAAGTTCATTTTTAAAAATGGTTTTATCACTGGACTTGCTCCCAAAAACCAAAACAAACTTGCTTCCTTTCTCCTCTTCAAGAACCGCTTTTATCATTGATATTACCGGGGTAATACCACTACCCGCAGCAAAAGCCATATAATTCTTGTTGTTTTCAGGAGATGTTTTTAGAGTGAACCTCCCTTCAGGTGCAGCCACTTCGAGTGTACTTCCAACTTTCATCTCTCGATTGGCATAATGCGAAAATCGTCCTTTATCAACCTCCTTAATTGCAATCCTTAACTCTCCGCAAGCAGGAGATGAACAGATGGAATAAGCCCTTCTCAACAGGCTATCTTGTATTTCGGTTTGGAGGGTTATATACTGTCCGGCAATAAATTGGAATTCTTCCTTTAAATGATCCGGAATTTCAAATGAAACTGATACCGAATCAACGGTTTCCCTTCTGATTTCTTTTACTTTTAGTTTAAAAAATATAGACATTGAAGCGTTTAATTATGTGTAAAATATTCAATATTGTTTTTGTATATAGAGGCTAATGATGCTTTGAAATTTCATCAGAAAGTTCATTTTCATCCTTCTCCCCATAAGGAAAGTATTCCTTTAATTTTTCACCGGCATGAAGTATACCCATGACAAGGCCTTTTCCGTGATCTCCCTTGACAAATTCAATGATAACCTCGTTTTTAATGCTCTCCCAAAAATCATCAGGAACTACCTTGTCAATTCCTTCATCACCAATTATAGCAAATCGGTGATCATCAACGGCAACGTAAAATAAAACCCCGTTTTTAAACATGGTTTTATCCATTTCCAATTGATAGAATACCTCCTGAGCTCTGCTTATAGGATCTTTCTTAAGATTTTTTTCAAAATGAACTCTAATCTCTCCTGAAGTATTTTTTTCGGCTTCACGAATGGCATTAACTACCAGCTCTTCTTGTGTTGCATTTAAAAATTCTTTTACTTCCATTGGTTCAAATTTTATAAAAAAATTAGCCAAAGTAATCACTTTGGCTAATCTAATTGTACCTAAGTGATCTTAGTTAAAATCCACTGTAGGAGCTTGTTCGCTTCCGGCGGCAGCCTGAAATAATGCCATTGGGTCAAAATTCAAGAAACCGGCTATCACTGAAGCAGGAAATTTTCTGGTATAAATATTATAATCCTTTGCAACTTCATTGAAACGATTTCTCTCCACATTAATCCTGTTTTCTGTACCCTCCAACTGACTCTGCAGTTCAAGAAAATTCTGATTGGCTTTAAGGTCAGGGTATTTTTCAACAACTACCATCAATTTACTTAGGGCACCTGAAAGCGAATTTTGAGACTGTTGAAAAGCCGCCATTTGCTCAGGAGTAACATTAGTTGGATCTATAGTTGTTTTGGTAGCATTTGCACGTGCCTGTATAACCCCTTCCAAGGTTTCTTTTTCGTGATCAGCATAGCCTTTAACCGTACTAACCAAATTAGGAATCAAATCAGATCTCCTTTGGTAGGCACTTTCAACATTGGCCCATTGAGTTCTTGCAGTTTCCTGCTTTTCGACCATGTTATTATTCAGGCCAACACCCCATTGAAAAATACCGAATAGTACAACTGCAATAATAATAAGGGGAAGCCATTTTTTCATGATATTTGATTTAAAGTTGATTTTTAATTTCTATAAGCTCGTTTTTAATATCTTCAAGCCGCATGATGATTTTATGTTTGGAAAAAACCTCATCTGGTTTCTCCTTTAATTTATTCTTGGCACCTTCCAGGGTAAAACCTTTTTCTTTCACCAGGAAATAAATCATTTTTAAATTTTTAAGATCCTCAGGAGTGAATAACCTATTGCCTTTATTGTTTTTCTTGGGCTTTAGAACGTCAAATTCATTTTCCCAAAATCTTATCAACGAGGTGTTTACACTAAAGGCCTTAGCTACTTCTCCAATTTTATAATATCTTTTATCCGGTAGGTTTATTTGCATTAGTCTAATGATTGTCCTTCTTGCGAAGCCATTTTTAACATTTCCTGAAACTCTTCTGGCGATAGATCTCCATAATAGAAGTTTATCGGATTAACCTGATTTCCATTATAACGCACTTCATAATGTAAATGTGGCGCCTGTGATCGGCCAGTACTCCCAACATATCCTATAAGATCTCCTCTTTTAACCTTCTGTCTTTTTTTAACATTATACTTAGAGAGATGCGCATACAAAGTTACGTATCCAAATCCATGGTCAATTCTGATGTGTTTTCCAAAACCCGTAGACCCGCTGTCAGCTCTGGTCACTTTCCCATTACCAGTTGCATAAACCGGTGTTCCCTTAGGTGAAGTAAAGTCCATGCCTTTATGTCTTTTCCGCGCCTTGGTAAAGGGATCAAGCCTCCATCCAAAACCAGACGCCATCCGGGTAAGATCTTGTTTACTCACTGGTTGTATAGCCGGAATTGAAGCCAAAAGCTCTTCCTTATCTATTGCCAGATTTATGATATCATCAAGTGATTTAGACTGAACGTAAAGTTGTTTTGAAAGAATATCAATTTTTCTCGAAGCATCAACAATCATTGCTGAATTGTCAAAACCCTCCATCGACTTGTATCTGTTTACGCCCCCAAAACCAGCTTTTCTTTGTTCTTCAGGAATCGGGTTAGCTTCAAAATAAGTTCTGTAAATATTGTTATCTCTGGTTTGGATACCCTCTAAAACTTCTTCTGCCTGAGCCATTTTTTTATCGAGCAATTCATAATGTAATTTCATGTTTTCCAACTCCCTGTTCAAAACCTTCTGTCTTGGGGATTCGACAAATTGATACATGAAAAATATTATAAGGCCTCCCATCATAGCAGAAGCAACCAAAAAAACAAGGGTCTGTCTGAATTTATCCCTCTTTCTAAACTCTATTTTCCTATAGGATAAGGTATCTGAATCGTAATAATATTTTACCTTCGCCATAATTATAATTATACTATTTTTGCAACTAAACCAGGTATAAATGAGTCAGTCGAAAAACAAATTTACAATTTTTTTTTATCTCTGATATATCAAAATGGATATCACGTTTAATTATCTTTTATGACCTCACAGGAAATTAGAAAACAGTTTTTGGACTTTTTTGCTTCTAAAAAGCATCAAATAGTAAAGTCGGCCCCATTGGTAAACAAAAATGACCCGACTTTGATGTTTGTCAATGCAGGAATGAACCCTTTTAAGGAATATTTTTTGGGGCAAAAAAAACCAATTCATCACAGAATTTCCGATACTCAAAAATGTTTAAGGGTTTCTGGAAAGCATAATGATCTTGAAGAAGTAGGTAAAGACACCTATCATCATACCATGTTTGAAATGCTGGGAAACTGGAGTTTTGGCAATTATTTTAAAAAAGAAGCTATTGCATGGGCATGGGAATTGCTAACTGAAGTATATGGAATTAGCAAAGACAATTTGTATGTTACTGTTTTTGAAGGAGATGAAAAAGATAAATTAGGCTTCGACCAGGAGGCTTATGATTTTTGGAAAGAATTTATACCTGCTGACAGAATCCTAAAAGGTAATAAAAAAGACAATTTTTGGGAGATGGGAGCTCAGGGCCCCTGTGGACCATGCAGCGAAATTCACATCGACATCCGCACAGCCGAAGAAAAAAATATTGTTTCAGGTAAAGACCTGGTGAATCAGGATCATCCCTTGGTCATAGAGATCTGGAACCTTGTTTTTATGGAATATAACCGAAAAGCCAATGGTTCTTTGGAGAAATTACCTGAAAAACATGTGGATACCGGAATGGGATTTGAAAGATTGTGCATGGTGGTTCAAAAGGTTCAGTCAAATTATGACACCGATGTATTTATGCCCATCATAAGGGAAATTGAGACCATTACTGATAATACTTATGGTAAAGATGAAAAAACGGATATTGCCATCAGAGTAATTGCCGACCATGTGAGGGCAGTGGCCTTTGCTATCGCTGATGGACAATTACCTTCAAATAACGGAGCTGGCTATGTAATCAGAAGAATTCTGAGAAGAGCTATTCGCTATGGTTTTACATTCCTCAATATGAAGGAACCGTTTATTTATAAACTGGCAGATATACTGGAAAAACAAATGGGAGATTATTTTCCCGAAATTATGGCTCAAAAGCATTTGATTCACAATGTGATCAAAGAGGAAGAGCATTCTTTCTTAAGAACCCTGGACCAAGGCCTTATTTTATTGGGCAATATCATTTCCAATACAGCTCAGAAAACCATTTCAGGGAAAAAAGCTTTTGAGCTTTATGATACCTATGGCTTTCCCAAAGACCTTACTTCGCTCATTCTTCGTGAAAACGATATGGAATTTGACGAAAAGGAATTTGACGAATCAATGAATAATCAAAAGTCTCGTTCCAGGGCAGCAGCGGCAATAGAAACTGATGACTGGGTAATGCTGGAAGATGATAAAGAACAGGAATTTATAGGCTATGATTATTTGCAAGCCGACGTAAAAATTACCCGGTATAGAAAAGTGTCATCAAAAAAAGAAGGTGATATGTTTCAGCTCGTTTTTAATATGACTCCATTTTATCCTGAAGGCGGCGGACAAGTAGGTGACAAAGGGTATCTTGAAGAACAAAATGGGAATGTGATCTATATTCTCAATACCAAAAAGGAAAACAACCTAGTACTTCATTATGCTAAAAATTTACCCGCTGATCCTTCTCAAATTTTTAAGGTTGTTGTAGACAAAAAACAACGCTTAAGGACCATGTGTAATCATACGGCAACACATTTATTACACCAGGCATTAAGAACTATATTGGGAAGCCATGTAGAACAAAAAGGGTCTGCGGTACATGCAAAAAACCTTCGCTTTGACTTTTCTCATTTCTCAAAACTTACAGAGGAAGACGTAAAAAATGTGGAGCAATTTGTGAACTCAAGGATACATGATAAGATCAAGTTGGTTGAGAACAGAAACGTTCCTTTGAAAGAAGCGCAAAAATCAGGAGCCTTGATGTTATTTGGGGAAAAATATGGCGACACTGTCCGTATGATCAATTTCGGGAAATCTACTGAGTTATGTGGAGGAACACACGTAAAAAACACAGGAGACCTTTGGCATTTTAAGATCATTAGTGAAAGCGCGATTGCCTCGGGTATTCGAAGAATTGAAGCCATCACCAATGATGCAGTCAGAGATTATTATATTGAACAGGATGAGGCTTTTTCAAAAATTAAGGTTTCCTTAAAAAATCCGGCCGATGTGCTTAAGACAGTTACAAACTTGCAAGCCGAAAACGTTAAACTGAAAAAGGAAATTGAGCAACACAATAAATTAAAAGCATCTTCATTCAAAGGTGATTTAATTAAACATAAGGAAGAAATAAAGGGTGTGAATTTTATAGCTGCCTTGCTGGATACTGACGCGGCCTCAATGAAAACCATAGCCTTTGAAATTTCAGAGGAAGTTGAAAATCTATTTTTTGTTGGAGGATCAAACCTAAACGGAAAGGCTTTGTTAACGGTATATATTGCTAAAAATCTCGTTAAGGACAAGGGCCTAAATGCTGGAAGTATTGTTCGTGAACTTGGAAAATATATTCAAGGAGGCGGCGGAGGCCAACCTTTCTTTGCTACTGCGGGAGGAAAAAATCCTGATGGCCTTAAGCAGGCCCTTTTGGAAGCAAAAAAAATGATCCAGGATTAGATGAATTTCAGGACAGCAATAAAACTACAACCAGAAAATAACAGTATCGATTATAAATCGAGCCTGCTATTACTGGGATCTTGTTTTTCTGAAAACATGGAGGATAAATTTGACTTTTTCAAATTTGATCAGTATACAAATCCCTTTGGAATAATTTTTCAGCCTAAAGCCATAGAGAAAGCCCTGTTTGATTGCGTTGATCGAAAAGAATACTTCAAAGAAGATCTTATACGGCATGGAGATATCTGGCTGAGCCTCCATCACCACAGCAAATTCAATCAGAGAGATTCCAAACTGGTGCTCAGCGAGATCAATAAGCATATTGACCGAGGCCATAAGACCTTGAAAAGAGCCAGCCATATCATCATTACCCTAGGCACTTCATGGGCCTATCGCTGGAAGGAAGATGGTTCTTTTGTTGCGAATTGTCATAAAATTCCTCAGGTCAAGTTTAGAAAGGAATTACTCTCATCAGAACAAATTCTGCAGAGCTTACAGAATATGGTCAGGAAAGTCCAAGGCTTGAATAAAGATGTTAAGTTTATTTTTACGGTAAGTCCGGTAAGGCACCTTAAGGACGGTTTTGTTGAGAACAACCTGAGTAAGGCCTTACTTCTCAAAGCTATCCATGAAATGACGAACGACAGCAATATTTATTATTTCCCGTCCTATGAAATTATGATGGACGACCTTAGAGATTATCGTTTCTACAAAAGAGATCTGGTACATCCTAATGAAGAAGCTGTCGATTATATCTGGGATCTTTTTAAAAACACCTGGATCAGTGAAAAGGCAAGTGAAGCAATGCAGGAAATCGAAGAAATTCAAAGAGGATTAGGCCATAAGCCTTTTGATCCGGAATCAGAGGCACATCAATTATTTCTCACTCAATTGCAACATAAAATTCAAAACCTGAGTTTGAAATACCCCGAAATAATATTCAATAAAAAAAGGAGGTAAACACCTCCTTTTTTTATCTTCCCAAAAAGATTTTAAAACGTATTATTTTATACAATTAGCAACGCTGCCCCAAGGTCCTCCATTAATGGCATCAACTCCATTTTGTTTCAATATGCTTGCAGCAGAGCCACTTCGAGCCCCACTTCTACAGCAAGTAATTACAGGCTTACCCAGTTTTTGAATTTCTCTTATATGATCACCAATTATATTTAAAGGGATGTTTTTTGATCCCTGTACGTGGCCATCTCGAAATTCCTCAATAGTTCTTACGTCTACTACTACTGCATCATTTTCTAAATACTCCTCAATTGAAGCTACACTTGTACTTCCACCGAATAGATTGAATATTCCCATCTTTATTATTATTTACTTATTTTTTTGCAAATGTCCAACAATTTAATGAATTCTCTGTAACGCGTGTTACAGTTTAACCGATGAGTTAATTTGAAAATTAATAGAGTCGATTGCCTCAATCTCCTATAGCCTTCAATTCAATAATCCCGACTTTAACCAGGTCAAATCAGCACATTAACCTTATCGGGTAAACAACATTTCCCTGTATTTCACAAGTGGCCAAAGTTCATCATCAATCATCAACTCTAATTTGTCGCAGTGATACCTGATTTTATCAAAATAAGGTTTGATTTTATCACAATATATAAAAGCTTTCTGCTCTTCGTCCAAGGTGGCATTGGCTTTTTTCCTTTCTTCCACCATGGCATTAGTATTCTTTGTAATTCCAGAGATGTGATCAGATATTTTCTTTATAAGATCCATTTGATCTTTTCCAATGCTTTCAAATTCTTTACTGAACACTTCCTTTAAGCCCCTGACATTTTTGATCAGCGTATTCTGATAATTGACCGCGGTTGGAATAACGTGGTTCAAAGCGACATCTCCCAAAACTCGACCTTCAATTTGAATTCGCAAAGAATAAGCTTGCAATTCGATTTCATGTCGGGCCAAGATCTCTTTTTCGTTCATAACTTCCATTTCGGCAAAAAGTTCAATGGTCTTTTTAGTCACCTTGGCCTTTATCGCAGATGGGGTTGTTTTATTATTACTCAAGCCTCTTTTAGCGGCCTCCTTTTCCCATTCTTCACCATAGCCATTCCCTTCAAAAAGAATGTCTTTGGAATCTTTAATATACTCTCTCAAAACGTTAAAAATAGCCTCATCCTTCTTTAGGTCTTTCTTTTCAATGAGCAAGTCTACCTGCTTTTTAAAATCTTTTAACTGCTTGGCAACGATAGTGTTGAGAACGGTCATTGGCGTTGCACAATTCGCCATGGATCCAACAGCTCTAAACTCAAATTTATTGCCAGTAAAAGCGAAAGGCGAGGTTCTATTCCTATCAGTATTATCCAAAAGGATTTCGGGAATTTTCCCTATGACATTTAATTTAAGATCCGTTTTTTCTTCCGGAGACAACTTGCCATCGGTCACATTTTCCAACTCCCTTAATACAGAGCTTAACTGAGCCCCGATAAATACAGACATGATGGCGGGAGGTGCTTCATTAGCGCCAAGCCTGTGATCATTACTTGCGGATGCAATTTCTGCTCTCATCAGGGCTTCATGTTTATATATGGCTTTGATGGTATTGATAAAAAAGGTGAGGAATTGAAGATTTCTCATGGGTGTTTTACCAGGACTCAACAGGTTTACGCCATTATCTGTACTCAATGACCAATTGTTGTGCTTTCCAGATCCGTTAATCCCTTTAAAAGGCTTTTCATGTAGCAGCACCTTTAATTGATGATTCGTAGCAATTCTACCCATGATATCCATCAACAAGGCATTGTGATCTACCGCCAGGTTAGCCTCTTCATAAATTGGAGCTAATTCAAATTGGTTGGGAGCTACTTCGTTATGCCTAGTCTTTACAGGGATCCCTAATTTGATGCATTCATTTTCGAGTTCTATCATAAAACTCAAAACGCGTTGTGGTATACTCCCGAAATAATGATCATCGAGCTGCTGCCCTTTAGCAGAAGAATGTCCTAATAAGGTTCTTCCGGTAAGCACTATATCAGGGCGAGATAAGGCCAGAGCCTTATCTATCAAAAAATACTCCTGCTCCCAACCCAGGGATGCATTTACCTTAGATACCGTTTTATCAAAATATTTAGCCACAGCTGTGGCCTGTTTATCAATCGCGTTAAGGGCTCTTAATAAAGGTGTTTTATTGTCTAAAGCCTCGCCAGTATAGGCCACAAAAATTGTGGGTATACACAAGGTAGGGCCATAAATAAACGCAGGAGAAGTTGGGTCCCAAGCCGTATACCCTCTCGCTTCAAACGTATTTCGAATTCCTCCACTCGGAAAACTTGATGCGTCCGGTTCCTGTTGAACAAGTTCGTTACCTCCAAATTTTTCCATGGAACTACCATCAGCCAAGAGTTCGAAAAAGGCATCATGCTTCTCAGCCGTTCCCCCGGTAAGTGGCTGGAACCAATGGGTAAAGTGGGTTGCCCCTTTTGACAAGGCCCAGTTTTTCATGGAATTGGCTACCTGATCTGCTATTTTCCTATCAATTCTTGACCCGTGTTTGATCGCATTCATTACCCCTTGGTAGGCTTCTTTAGTCAGGTACTGCTGCATGCTAACTTCATTAAACACATTACTGCCAAAAAATTCGGAACGGTTTTTTGTTTGAGGTATCTTAACAGGTTTTCTGTTTAGGGTTTCCTGTAAGGCTCTGGATCTAAATGTACTCATACATCAATAATTAAATTTTTACGGCATAAAAATACACATTTTTTAAATGTACCCCCACAAAAGTTAGGTATTCATAAAAATAATACATACATATTGATATTTACCCCCATTATTATTGATGTTGCGTAAATATATTTATATTTGCCTAAAATTATAAATCCTGAAATTTATGAGCAAAGTAAAATTAGAGTATATATGGTTAGACGGACACCAACCTACTCAAGAACTGAGAAGTAAAACTAAGATGGAAGAGGATTTTAGTGGAAAACTTGAAGATTGTAAAATATGGTCTTTTGACGGATCATCTACTGAACAAGCTGAAGGAGCTTCTTCAGATTGTTTATTGAAACCTGTTGCGATCTACCCTGATCCTATTAGAGAAGATGGATGGTTAATAATGTCTGAAGTTTTAAATGCAGATGGTAGTACGCACTCTTCTAATATGAGGGCTAAAATTGACGATGATGATGACGATTTCTGGTTTGGATTTGAGCAGGAATATTTCTTAATGGATAAGGAAACGGATCTTCCACTAGGATTTCCAAGAGGTGGATTCCCTGGCCCACAAGGTAAGTACTATTGTTCAGTAGGCGGAAGATATACCTGGGGTAGAGATTTTGTTGAGGAACACGCTGATCTTTGTATCGCTGCAGGCTTAAACTTTGAAGGAATAAATCAGGAGGTTGCTCCAGGACAATGGGAATTCCAACTTTTTGCCAAAGGTGCCAAAAAGGCCGGTGACGAGATATGGGTCGCACGTTATTTATTGAACAGATTAACTGAAAATTATGGCTATTATATTGAATTACATCCAAAACCTGTTAAAGGAGACTGGAATGGTTCAGGTATGCACGCCAATTTCTCCAATACTACTTTAAGAACTTGTGGTTCTAAGGAAACATATGAGAAAATATGTGAAGCCTTTAGACCTGTTACTGATGAGCATATGGGCGTATACGGAGCATTTAACGATGAGAGATTAACCGGTTTGCATGAAACTGCACACGTTTCTGACTTCAGCTATGGTGTTTCGGACAGAGGTGCTTCTATTCGTATTCCTATCATTACTGTTGAGAACGGATGGAAAGGTTGGTTAGAAGACAGAAGACCGGCATCTAAAGGGGATCCATGTAAAATTGCAGGTAGAATTATTCAAACTGTAAAAGCTGCAAAATTCTAAGCAATAGATAAAATAAAATTGGTTTATATAAAAAAGTGCCTTCTCAAAAAGAAGGCACTTTTTTATTTACATAACCAGCGTGATGAAAATTAAATAGGAGCCCAGGAGTACGAGACCCTCTCCCCATGATAATTTCATTCTTCCAAGAACAAAAACCAAGGGAAAAATACTGAGGGCAAAAAAGAGCATCCAAATGAGATCATAGTCCAACAAGCGCGGATCATCAGCTTTTATAGGGCTCACCATGGCCGTGATACCCAAAACGGTAAAAACATTAAAAACATTCGACCCCAAAAGGTTTCCAAGGGAGATGGCTTTTTCATTGCGGGATATGGCTACGATCGATGCCGCCAATTCAGGAATACTTGTTCCTATGGAAATTATGGTCACACCAATAACTCTTTTACTTATCCCAAAATCTATAGCCAGGCTTACAGCTCCTTTAATAAGCAATTCTGATCCTGCCCATAGGCCAATCCCCCCAAGGAGCAAATAAAAAAGAGAAGTTCTCAAGGGATATTTGACATCATCCTCCGGCTCTTCATCAATCACCGCTACTTTTTGATATTTAAACAAATAAACTAAAACAATTATTTGCATTAAAAAAAGAACCACCCCTTCCCATCGTTGTATTTCGCCGTCAAAAGCCAGAAAGAAATACAGCATTAGTGAGGCTACCATCATAATAGGCCAGTCTGTGATATAAAAACTCCTTTCCACCTTGATAGTTCCAATCATGATAACAATGGCAAGTACCAAGCCTAGATTTGCTATATTCGAACCGATAACATTACCCAAAGCTATATCAGCATGTCCGTTGATCGCCGATTTTAAACTGACGATAAGCTCAGGCGCAGAAGTTGCAAAAGACACAACCGTCATGCCGATAACTATTTTTGGAATCTCCAGTCGCATAGAAAGAGATACCGCGGCTTTAAGAAGCCAGTTACCCCCGAGAATAAGGACGGCAAATCCTGCCAGTATAAAAACGTAATTCATTAAGCAGTTTTGTACAAATATAGCAGAATAATTAATTTTCGGATAAGCTAATTCACGAAGTATTAATTTTTTGTTAAAAACTACGTTTTTAGTTATACAACTATAATAATAGTTTATATTTGAATCCGAAAAACACTTTTATGGAAAAACTTACCAATAAAGAAGAAGAGATCATGAGGGTTCTATGGGAGCTCAAAAAAGCCTTTGTTAAGGAGGTTGTAGCCGAATTGCCCGAACCTAGACCTCATTATAATACCATCTCTACCATCATCAGGAACATGGAAGACAAAGGTTTTATAGGTTATCATGCTTTTGGCAAATCGCATCAGTATTATCCTTTGGTAAGTAAGGAGGCCTACAAAAAAACCTATATGCATAACACGATTCATCACTATTTTGAAAATTCTTATAAAAATGTGGTGTCATTTTTCGCCAAAGAAGAGAAGATCAGCGTAAGTGAGTTAAAGGAGATCATCTCGATCATTGAAAAGAATCAAACAAATACAAAATAATGGTTATGGAATATTTCTTAAAATTTTCGGCTATCATTGCCTTGTTCTATGTCTTTTATAAGTTGTTTCTTGAAAGAGAAACCTTTTTTCATTCCATAAGAGGCTATTTCTTAGTTGGAATCATTCTGGCCTTTACCCTTCCTTTGATCATCATTCCGGAATACATTTATATAGACCCTGTTTTTACGAGTCAAGTGTCACAAACGGTTATTGATAGTCAAATCCACACAACCAAGTCCTTTGATCCTATGACTGTCTTATTTAGCTTGTATGGCTTAGGTGTTCTCTTTTTTGCTCTGAGATTTATTCTTCAACTGAGTTCAATTACAAGGTTTATTTTTCAACGACCCAAGAAACGCAAGGGTTCATTTGTCTACATTAGTACAAATAAAGTCAACACACCATTTTCCTTTTTTCATTATATCATTTATCCTAAAAAAGGATATAATAAAGATGAATTGAACCAGATTCTGGACCACGAAAAAGTTCATGCCAAAGAATTTCACAGTATAGATATTCTGTTCTCCCAGTTGATGATTGTGTTTAACTGGTTCAACCCCATAGCCTGGCTTTATTATAAAGAGATTCAAAAGAACCTCGAATTCATTGCCGACCAGGGCGCTCAAACTGAAAATACGCCGAAAGACGCCTATCAGTATTTATTATTAAAAACCGTTTCGCCAAATTATTCAATGGCATTAACAAGTAATTTCTATAACTCATTAATTAAAAAAAGAATCAATATGTTACACAAAAACAAATCCGCTAAAATGATGTATGCTAAATTTATATTCATTATTCCTGTACTAGCCGCCTTCGTAATGACCTTTAATACCAAGGTCATTGCCCAAGAGAAAAAAATGGAAAAACATGAATACAATATTGAAATGAATGTTGAGGTAATCACCAAAGACTTTTCAAAGACTGATCTTGAAACTTTAAAAGCCTCTTTATTAAAACAAGGGATCACCTTCGGGTACAAAAAACTTAAGTATAATGATTCCAATGAGATCATTTCTATTGCCATTTCAGTTGAAAACAAACAAGGCAACAAAACACAGCTTCAACAAGCCGGAACGGTTGCTATCAAACCTATCAGTATCAAATTCGATTCTGAAGGCGCTTTAGCAATTGGCAATTTTGAAGGTATGGAAAATCATAGTATGTTTATCCATAAGGCTGGCAAGAACGTTCTTAAAAAAGTGATCATTGATGTTGATGGTAATGTTTCAGGCAAAGAGGTAAATAGTTTTGTTTTTGTGTCTGATGACGGAACCACAACGCATATTAAAACCGTTAACGGCGAAACAGTAACCGAAGAAATACACGGCGATCATGGAACTAATGTATGGGTATCTGATACTGGGGATACCACAAAACTTAAACGTGTAAAGCTCATTGAAATTGATGAGCACCATGATGGTGAAAAGACGGTAATCGTTAAAACGATTCATAAAGACCATAATGACGTTGAAATGACCGTTGATGTTATAGGTGACGAAAATAATGAAGGAGAAAAAATGGTGTTTATCAGTAATGATGGTGAAAAACCCTTGATAATCGTTGACGGAAAAGAATTAAAAGATGGAAGTATCGAGGATATAGCTCCGGAAACTATCGAGAGTGTCAATGTTTTCAAGGGAGAAAAAGCCATCGAAAAATACGGTGAAAAAGGAAAGAATGGTGTAGTAATAATTACAACCAAGAAATAATTTCTTCAATCATAATAAATTAAAAACGCCTTATTAAGGGCGTTTTTTCTATTTTTGGAGCATGAAAAAACAAGTCTTTAAAATCCTGGCCAAAGCCAACAAACTAATTTTCCCGAGCATGGGTAAGCGAGAAGTTGATATGAGCAAGGCAAAAAAATGGCAAATGGCCATCATTGGCTGGCGGTATTATGTAACGCGGAATAGCTTAGATTAAGTGCTAAGTGCTAAGTGCTAAGTGCTAAGTGCTAAGTGAAAAATTTTAAAGTTTTCAAATCAAGCCGTTTTATAATCAAGCCATTTTCGTATCTTTAAGAAAACGAACGACTATGGATGATCAATCAAGACACTTCAAATTTTTTACGGGCTCATTAATTGAAATTCAAAGACTTCAATTGGATTTGAATGACCAGGAAATTCCTTCTATGCTTAAAAATAATTTTCAATCAGGCATAAGGGCTGGTTTTTACGGGGGTTCACCGCTTCAGGTACAGCTTTTTATCTTTGAAGAAGATCGCGAAAAAGCACTCCCCATTTTAGAAGCTTTTAAGCAAGAAATGGGTATTTAATTTTTTAATTATTTCTTTTTACTATTCTATAAAAAAGAAATATATTTGCAGCCCTAATCAATAAGGCCTCGTGGCGCAACTGAATAGCGCACTTGATTACGGCTCAAGAGGTTACAAGTTTGAATCTTG
>JAUXCI010000037.1 GCA_030618945.1 Flavobacteriaceae bacterium | reverse complement strand
TTTAATATTGAACCAGTGATCGCCATAAACTCCTTTATCAGCGATACGCCAGATGAGGTGCAGGTAGTTATAGAAAAATGCCAAGAACTAGGGGTACAGGCTGTTGTATCAGAAGGATGGGCAAAAGGAGGAGAGGGAGCCAAAGATCTTGCCAGGGCAGTAGTTAGCGTGGTGGAAAAGGCTGCTTCAAAATTTAAACCTTTATATGATTGGAATTCTCCTGTTAAAGAAAAGATTGAAACTATAGCACGAGAGATTTACGGTGCCGTAAAAGTGGATTACGATAAAAAAGCCAAATTAAATTTACGTCGAATTGACCGTCTTGGATTTAATAATTTTGCGGTATGCATGGCCAAAACACAAAAGTCTTTTTCAGACAATGAAAGTCTTATTGGCCGTCCGGAAGATTTTATAGTGACCGTTAGGGAAATAGAGATAGCCGCCGGAGCAAAATTCATCATACCCATTTTGGGGAAAATGATGAGAATGCCTGGTTTACCATCAATTCCGGCATCCGAGAATATGTTTATTGATGATGAGGGCGTTATTTCAGGCTTATCGTAGGATAAATTAAAAAAACCATCCGTCTTTGGCGGATGGTTTTTAATTTATTCAATATAAAGTTCTTAACTTACTGATTAAAGTAAATTATTTACAACTCTTACTGCATCAGCACTATTGTGCAAATTCTCTTTTTCAGCATCGCTCAAATCTAATTGAACAATAGATTCAATTCCATTTTTACCGATGATACATGGAACACCGATACAAATGTCATCCAGACCGTATTCACCTTCGAGTAGGGCAGAACATGCAAACATTTTTTTATGATCACAGGCAATGGCTTGGACCATTGAAGAAACTGCTGCACCAGGTGCATACCAGGCGCTGGTACCTAACATTTTAGTTAAAGTGGCACCACCTACCTTAGTGGCATCAGCAACTGCTTCGATTTGTTCTTCAGTTAAAAATGCACTCACTGGAATGCTATTTCTTACTGCCAATCGGGTAAGCGGAATCATACCTGTGTCGCTATGACCTCCAATTACCATACCTTCAATATCAGAAGCGGGGCATTCTAAAGCTTCAGCTAAGCGATATTTGAATCTAGCGCTGTCAAGAGCACCACCCATTCCAATGATTCTGTTTTTTGGCAATCCAAGTTCTTTATGCGTTAAATAAGCCATGGTATCCATAGGGTTACTGACAACGATAAAAATAGTGTTTGGAGAGTGCTCAAGGATACTTTCCGCCACTGATTTAACGATGCCGGCGTTGATACCAATAAGTTCTTCTCTTGTCATTCCTGGTTTGCGAGGAATTCCACTTGTAATTACAGCGATATCACTATTTGCTGTTTTACTATAGTCATTTGTACTTCCCGTAATTAAGGTATCAAATCCATTTAAAGAGGCAGTTTGCATAAGGTCCATAGCTTTTCCTTCAGCAAAATTTTCTTTGATGTCAACAATAACAATTTCAGATGCAAAATCTTTTATTGCTATGTATTCTGCACAGCTCGCACCAACGGCTCCGGCTCCAACGATAGTTACTTTCATTCTATAAAATTTTATAATTAATTAAATATGTTATACTTAAAAAATAAGACCCAAGTTCTTTGAGAGAAACTTGGGTCTTACTTATGGTTATTTAGATGTCAATGTTGGCGTAAACAGCATGCTTCTCAATAAACTCTCTCCTTGGAGGGACGTCATCTCCCATCAACATGGAAAATACTCTGTCAGCCTCAGTGCCGTTCTCAATGCATACCTGGCGCATGGTTCTGAATTCCGGATTCATGGTTGTGTCCCAAAGTTGTTCCGCATTCATTTCTCCTAAACCTTTATATCGCTGTATAGTTCCACCACCAAATTTTTCAACGATTTGATCTCTTTCAGCATCTGACCATGCATATTCTTTTTTTGCTCCTTTTTTGACCAGATACAAAGGTGGCGCAGCAATATAAATATTCCCGTTTTCAACCAATTCCCGCATATAGCGGAAAAAGAAAGTTAATATCAAGGTTGCAATGTGACTACCATCAACATCGGCGTCACACATAATAACTATTTTATGATATCTTAACTTGGCTAAATTCAGAGCTCTTGGGTCTTCTTCGGTTCCAATGGTTACTCCCAGGGCAGTATACATACTTTTGATCTCTTCGTTTTCAAAAACCTTGTGTTGCATGGCCTTTTCAACATTGAGAATTTTCCCTCTCAATGGCAGAATGGCTTGATAATTTCGATCTCTCCCTTGCTTTGCAGTACCTCCCGCTGAATCACCCTCAACTAAAAAGATTTCACACTTTTCTGGGTCGCTCCAGGCGCAGTCAGAAAGTTTTCCTGGTAATCCACCGCCCGACATTACTGTTTTTCGCTGAACCATTTCCCTTGCCTTAGCTGCAGCATGTCTTGCCTGTGCAGCCAGAATTACTTTTTGAACAATGATTTTAGCGTCATCGGGATTTTCTTCCAAATAATTTGTAAGCATTTCTGAAACGGCCTGGCTTACAGCAGGACTAACGTCTCTATTACCTAATTTAGTCTTGGTTTGACCCTCAAATTGTGGTTCAGCAACTTTAACCGATATAATAGCCGTTAAACCTTCACGAAAGTCATCACCCGCTATGTCAAATTTAAGTTTGCTAAGCAATCCTGAATTTTCAGCATACTTTTTTAAAGTATTCGTTAATCCCCTTCGAAATCCGGATAAATGCGTACCTCCTTCGTGGGTGTTGATATTATTTACATAGGAATGAAGGTTTTCTGTATAAGATGTATTATAAACCATGGCTACTTCCACAGGAATGCCGCCCTTTTCTCCTTCCATACTTATCACATCACTGATAAGCCGTTCTCTTGTAGCATCCAGATATCTCACAAACTCTTTTAGTCCGTCAACACTATGGTACTCATCATGAATATAATCTCCTTTTTCATCCTTATTTCTTTTATCCGTAATAGAAATAGTAAGCCCCTGGTTTAAGTACGAAAGTTCGCGCATACGGGCTGAAAGAATTTCATAACTGAAAACAATTTCAGATTGAAAAATAGTGTCATCAGCTAGAAAAGTTACTTCGGTTCCATTTTCTTCTGAGTCACCTACTGTCTTTACAGGGTATAATCCTTTTCCTTTTTCATATTCCTGTTGCCAGATTTTACCTTCTCTGAAAACAGTTGCGGTTAAGTGAATGGATAAGGCATTAACTACGGAAACACCAACCCCATGCAAACCACCCGATACTTTATATGAATCTTTGTCAAATTTTCCTCCGGCACCAATTTTTGTCATAACCACCTCAAGGGCAGAAACACCTTCTTTTTTATGTATCCCGACAGGGATCCCTCTTCCATTATCTCTTACAGTAACAGAATTATTTTCATTGATAATTACATTTATGGCATCACAATGCCCTGCCATCGCTTCATCAATAGAATTGTCCACAACTTCATACACCAGGTGATGCAGACCTCTTGAACTCACGTCTCCAATGTACATCGACGGACGCATACGAACGTGCTCCATTCCTTCTAAGGCCTGAATACTATCTGCAGAATATTGATTTTTATTTGTTTCTTCACTCATATTTTTAAGTTCACTTTTTGTGCAAAAATTTATAAGGCACAAATATAAGAAAACCCCTACTTTAAGGGTTTATTTTTACGCTATTAAAGCACGAAGTTATCAACATTTTTAGCCAATTGAGTGATGCTTTTGAAGATCATTAAAATCGTGTAAAACAAAAAAAACCTGTTTAGATTAAATCTAAACAGGTTCTCTTTTCTTTGCAAATTAAAATAGCTTAATATTTGTAATATTTGCAGACGTTAATTAATTAGAATATCATTCCCCTCAGTCCAATATTTTAATTAATCAACTATAAATAAACTAAAAAAGTTTTAGTTTTATTATCAAAAGTATTTTAAGACAAAATAAATCTTGAATTAAAAACATTGTAAACATAATATTCAATTCTGAAGAAATTCTGAAGTTTTCTACAGAATTAAAAAAAGCCTGTATTAAAAATAATTGATACAGGCTTTTTTCTAAATTAAAACAATATAATGTTTTAATCAATTTTGCCTTATTTATCAAAGTGTTTCCATTCCCCTCAAAATATATCCACTTTAATAAAAGACCTTGGTATCTTTCTTGTTATTTCAGTATTCATAGCATGAATTTTTGAACTTTCTGAAACAGTTATTTAATTACAATAACATCAGATAACAGGACAAATGTATCACGCATTTCTAAAGAAAATCTGAAGCTTTAAAACTAATTTAAAATTTAAAAACAGATTTAGAAATAAATGGAGATATTGTGCTGGTTTTCAACATAAGAATGGGATATTTTCCACCTGTTGTTGTCGCAAATCTTTTTTACAATTGCTAAACCGAGCCCGAAGGAATTAGCCGCCTTACTTTCTTTTTTGAATCTTTCGAAAAGAGAATTTGAGGAGAGCTTAGGAGCTGCTCCTGAATTGGACACGCTGATAAACAAGTTTGTAGTTAAAATTTCAATACTACCACCTTCTATATTGTGTTTAATTGCATTGCTGATTAAGTTTGAAATAACCATTTCAAATAACATGGGATTGGCTTGTATTTCAACTTCAAGAGTCGATTTTGTTTGAACAGTGAGATGCTTATTTTCAATAAAATCATCAAAGATTTCTAGGTGTTTTTCTATGATTTCATTCACGTTGACAGCTTCAAGGTCTTTGAATTGTTTGTTTTCAATTTTTGACAATAACAACAGAGTTTTATTCAGTTTAGAAAGTCGTTGTACTGATTGGTAGATCACACGGATCTGAGAAGCTTGG
Organism: Flavobacteriaceae bacterium; assembly: GCA_030618945.1. Lineage (GTDB taxonomy): Bacteria > Bacteroidota > Bacteroidia > Flavobacteriales > Flavobacteriaceae > Lutimonas. Next base: position 8,587 of record JAUXCI010000037.1, on the reverse strand, counting down.
TCTGGACTTAAATTTTCTGATTGCAATAATACTTCCGATTTTGATTGCATAATTGCCAATGGAGTCTGCATCTCATGTGATGCGTTCTCGGTAAATTCTTTGAGATTGTTAAAATCAGAATTGATCTTATTCGTGAGTCTAGTCAGTGAGATATTCAATTCCTGAAATTCATCAATATTAGATTCCTGGAGGTGAATGGGTTTGTTGGTTTCAACAGAAAAATTCTTGAGAATCTCAAGATTATCATAAAACGGAAGCCATACACGCCTCATGATTATAGTATTCACAAAATAAACAGCTACGATCAGCAATAACACAACAATACCAACAGAAGCAGTAATTACAAAGATAAAATCCTGATTTCTTACCACAGAACTTCTTGTAATGATTTTGTAGGTTGTGCCTTGTAAAACTTCTACGGAGGTTAATTGACGGTATAATTCGTATTTTTCCTCATTATCGATCACTTGATAGATCAAAGTATCTTTGAAGTAAAGTGTATCTTTTATGGACGCTTTGGATGGAAAGTCCTCCACTTCAAAAATGGGAAGCGGGTAGTCGTATTTTATCTTTTTCGCAATAATTTTTTGATCCCATAACAAGTTTTCATCTTGTTTCTTGGAGACCAACCTTTTTAGGGTAAAATAAATAACAGTACTTGATATTATAAAAATAGCAAGCGAATAAAGGAGATAAGTTCTTCTTGTTTCTTGAAATAATTTCACTTAAATATCAATTTTTAACCATTCATATTCAGAATGATCTTTGAAATGTCATTATAATTACAATACCCTGACTGGTGATTTTTCAGTCCTTATTCACCAAATTTATACCCTAAGCCATATATGGTTTGAAGATAATCCGTGGCACCGCTCAACTTCAACTTCTTTCTTAAATTTCTCATATGGGTATAGATAAAATCAAAATTATCAACCATGTCAATGTTATCGCCCCATAAATGCTCTGCGATAGCCTCTTTGGTCAAAACTCTATTTTTATTGGTAATAAAATACAGTAAAAGAAAATATTCCTTTTTGGTTAAGTCAAGAGTAACACCATTTGCAACAACGGTTTTGGCATCAGGATCAATTTCAATTTCCTTAAAAACAATATTTTTATTGCCTTCATACTTTCTTCGTCTCAATAAGGAATTTACTCTTGAATTGAGCTCTGCTAGATGAAATGGTTTTGTAATATAATCATCTGCGCCCAGGTCGAGTCCTTTTAATCTATCGTCTAAAGAATCTTTTGCTGAAACAATAAGAACACCTGTTTCAGGACTTTTACTTTTGATTATTTTCAATAAATCCAGACCGTTACCATCGGGTAAATTGATATCCAGGATAACTACATCGTATTGGTAGGAGATTAATTTGTCCTCGGCCTCAAAAAAGTTAGGGGCAGATTCGACAACAAAATCTTCTTTTTGCAAATAGCCGCAAGTTGCGTTTAGTAATTCAATTTCATCTTCTACTATTAAAAGCTTCATCTCATGAAAATTTACAGGGTACACAAAAATAGCACATTATTACTATTGATGACAAATTAAAATGGTTTTAACAGAAAATTGAGAAATTTTTGATCATTCTTCAGACAAATAATTTATACAGAAGTTTTTGAATAATAATCAGTCAAATATAATATTTAAACAATTTTACCGTTTATAGTGATCGAATGATTAATCAATAATTATTTACTGCTATGAATAAGATTATGATTACCACTATGCTGGTTTTTGGCTTGTTGTCAAGTACATCGACACTAGCTCAAAAGTTTGCCCAAATAGACACTTATCCAGTTGATATTGCCTATTTGACCACAAAAAAAATTCCTGAACCATTGATTAAAGTTGTTTACGGGAGACCTCTAAAAACAGAGGAGAACGTATTCGGAGAACAAATACCTTATGGAGAGATCTGGAGGACAGGAGCAAATGAAGCTACTGAAGTAAAATTCTATGCCGATATGCTTTTTGGCAATAAATTGGTCAAGGCAGGTACTTATGTTTTACACACAATTCCAGGTGAAAAAGAATGGACAATCATTTTAAATAGTAATACTGATACTTGGGGCGCCTTCTTCTATGACGACTCAAAGGATGTTGTTAGAATTAAAGTTCCATCAACCCAGTCAAAAGAAGTCAATGTATTTTCCATTGGGTTTAAAAAGAATTTCAAAAATTCCTTTATGGTTTTAGCATGGGATTCAACGAGAATTGATATACCACTAGCCACAGGAAACGAAATTTTAGCCAGAATTTAAAAGTTATGAAAAGGATATATATTAATATAGTATTTATTTTTGCATTAAGCTTATGCGTTAATGTGAATGCACAAGATTTTAAAGATCTGGATACGAGTCCACACGATATCGTTTATTTTAGAACCAATAAGATTTCACCACCAACCATTAAAGTACTTTACGGACGTCCTAAAAAGAATGGTAGAGAAATTTTTGGAGAAGTGATTCCCTATGGTAAAATATGGAGAGTTGGAGCAAATGAAGCCACCGAAGTTGTATTCTATCAAGACGTGGTTTTTGGAGGTACTCAGGTAAAAGCTGGTACTTATGTGCTATACGCTATACCACATAAAAATGAATGGACCTTGATACTAAGTTCTCAAATTGATGTTTGGGAAACATCTGAATATGAAAAAAAATATGACGTTGCCCGAATAACTGCTAAAGTGAGTAAGGCCGAGTTTTTGGAGGCTTTCTCCATAGGATTTAAAGACAAAGGAAAACATGTCAATATGGTTTTGGCCTGGGATACTACAAGAATAACAACACCTATAAAGATTATTTTATAGATTAATTTACTTTCTCCCCGTTAATATAAGTTCCATCTATCTTGATATTTGGAACTTGTTCTATAGGAATATCCATGATATTATTATCTAAAATCACAAAGTCGGCATATTTATTTTCCTCTATAGAACCTTTTTCTATTTCTTCAAAATTAGCATAAGCAGCCCAAATTGTCATTCCTTTTAAAGTTTCCTCCCTACTCAAGCCGTTTTCTATTTCAAAACCACCTTCAGGGTATCCTTTGAGATCCTTCCTTGATACAGAAGCATAAAAGGTAAGCATTGGATTTACTTTTTCTACAGGAAAATCGGTTCCCAAAACTATTCTGCCGTTGATGTCTAATAGTTGTTTATAAGCATAGGCCCCTTTGATTCTTTCAGGTCCTATTCTATCTTCAGCCCAATACATGTCGCTAGTGGCATGTGTAGGTTGCACAGAGGGAAGGATTTCAGTAAAATAATCAAATTCTGATGGCGAAATAATCTGAGCGTGTTCAATTCTCCACCTTCTGTTAGTCCTGCTTTTTAATTCACGAGCATAGGTCTTAAGGATAAAAGAATTAGCGGAATCACCAATGGCATGCGTATTCATTTGGAATTCCGAATTTGCCAGACGTTTGGCTATTGCCGAAAGATTTTCCAGGCTGGTTACCATTGCACCATAATGCCCCTCTCTGTCGCTATATGGATTTTTTAAAACTGCTCCCCGCGACCCCAAGGCTCCATCAGCATATACCTTAAAGGACCTTACGTTAAGGCGGTCTGTTTTTAGGATTCCGTTTTTTAAGTAATAATCTAGATTGTACGGGTTGGCTGAAACCATAGCATAAACTTTGATTTTCAATTCACCCTGTTGCTGGAGACTATCTATAAGATCAATTTGCATTTTAGATAAGCCGGCATCGCTAACTGTTGTCAGGCCCAGATTTAGGCAATATGCTTCTGCCTCTTTTAAGGCTTGAATTCGTTCTTTGATACCAAAGCGAGGCACAATATTGTATACCATGTCTTGTGCATTGTCAATAAGTACGCCAGTAATTTCCCCTTTGTTTTTGATGATTTCCCCACCCACAACGCTTGTTTTATTATCAATTCCAGCAAGATCCAATGCCGCCTGGTTCACAAGTATAGCGTGCCCGTCAACTCGGGTAAGAACCACTGGAGTTTTTGGAAATAGTGCGTCAAGTTTGCTTTTAGTTGGGTAGGCTTTGACCTCCCAATCATTTTGATCCCATCCACGTCCTTGAATGAATTCAGGTTTTTTTTCTTTCTGAAATTGCAAAAGTTTTTGGAGAATTTCATCATAGCTATTTGTGCCGTTGAGATCGACTTTTTGCATGCTTAAACCCAAACCATAGAAATGACAATGCCCATCAATTAATCCAGGAACAATGGTCTTCCCGTCAGCGTTTAATATATTATCAGATGTAAAATTTGATTTAATCTCTTTGGCTGTTCCTACACTTACAAATTTACCATTGCTTACCGCGAAAGCCTCAGCTTTTGGTAGATTGGCATTAACAGTGTAAATATTTGCATTGGTAACAATCAGATCAACTTGTTGTTTATCGGTTGTGCATGAAAAAAACACAAATATAAACATCAGGTATATGAGGGGCGTATACATGGCAGCGTAGTTTAGTGAAAATTTAAAAAGTAAAGATATAAAAATTAAGATATATTATGAGCTTTGCACAGTCCATCTTTAAGTGTAACTTTGCCAACTTAAATAATGGGCTGGTTTTAGATTTTATTTACCGATATAAAGTGTTTGTTGTCAGCCTTTTAAAATTTTGATCTATCTGTCAGAAAGGCAGATAAAATTAGTGAATTAAAATCCAAATAGTCATTTAGAAATAAAGGAATGAAATACTACTTTAATGAAATAGAAGCCAAATGGCAGAAATACTGGAATGATAACCAGACATTTAAAGCAGATAATTACAGCAAAAAGGAAAAATATTATGTTCTTGATATGTTTCCTTACCCAAGTGGTGCTGGGCTTCATGTTGGGCATCCCTTGGGATACATAGCTTCGGATATTTACGCCAGATATAAGCGACACAAAGGCTTCAATGTATTACATCCCCAGGGTTATGATTCATTTGGGCTTCCAGCCGAACAATACGCTATTCAAACGGGTCAACATCCAGCGAAGACCACACAGGAAAACATTAAAACTTATCGCAGGCAATTGGATCAAATTGGATTTTCATTCGATTGGAGCAGAGAAGTAAGAACTTCAGATCCTTCTTATTATAAATGGACCCAGTGGATCTTTATTCAATTGTATGAATCCTATTATTGTTTGGACTCAGATCAGGCCCGAAGCATCGAAGAACTAAAAAGTGTTTTCGAAACTGAAGGAAATATAAGAATCAACGCTGCTTGTGGCGATACTTTAGAGGATTTTTCAGAAGAACAATGGAAATTGTTTAATGAGGAAAAAAAAGAAGAGATCCTTTCTAATTACCGATTGACATACCTTTCTGAAACCGAAGTAAATTGGTGTCCTGCTTTAGGAACGGTGCTGGCGAATGACGAAATCGTTAACGGATTGTCTGAACGGGGTGGGTTTCCTGTTGTTAGAAAGAAAATGAAACAATGGTCAATGAGAATTACGGCCTATGCACAAAGATTACTTGATGGGCTAAATGAGATAGATTGGCCACAACCTTTAAAGGATTCTCAAACCAATTGGATCGGCAGATCAGTAGGCGCCATGGTATCATTTGATATTGATGGTCATAATGAAAATATCGAAGTATTTACTACCCGACCAGATACCATTTTTGGCGTGTCATTTATGACGCTGGCTCCTGAACATGAACTGGTTTCAAAAATAACTGGCAGGGATCAAAAAGAAGCTGTTGAAGGATATGTTTTATCGACGTCCAAAAGGAGCGAACGAGATAGAATGGCAGATGTAAAATCAATTTCTGGTGTTTTTACCGGTGCCTATGCAATTCATCCCTTTTCGGGAACCAAAATTCCGATATGGATAGGAGATTATGTTCTGGCAAGTTATGGAACAGGGGCAGTTATGGCAGTACCTTGTGGAGATCAAAGAGATTTCGATTTCGCCAAATATTTTAAGCTGGAGATACCAAATATTTTTGAAAATGTAGATATTTCAGAAATGGCATGTGAAGATAAAAATGTAAAAATTGCCAATTCTGATTTTATCAATGGCCTAAATGCAAAGGAAGCTATCAGAAAAGTCATAGCTGCTTTGGAGGAAAGAAAAATTGGTCAGGGCAAAATCAATTATAGATTGCGTGATGCCGTTTTTTCAAGACAAAGATATTGGGGGGAGCCTTTTCCAGTATATTATGTCAATGGTCTTCCAAAAATGATTGACACTGAGTATTTGCCCATTACCTTACCAGAAGTGCAAAAGTATTTGCCTACCGAAGATGGGAAACCTCCTTTAGGTAACGCAACTGTGTGGGCCTGGTGTACTAAAACCAACCAAATTGTTTCTAATGACCTTATTAACGGCACCACTATTTTTCCATTGGAACTAAATACAATGCCAGGTTGGGCGGGAAGTTCCTGGTATTTTAATCGTTATATGGATGCCACAAATTCAGAGACCTTTTGTGGAAAAGAAGCCATGAATTATTGGAGAGACGTAGATTTATATATTGGAGGAAGTGAACATGCCACTGGACATCTTTTATATTCAAGGTTTTGGCAGAAATTTCTCTATGACAGAGGTCATGTTCCTGTGCAGGAATACGCAAAAAAGTTGATCAACCAGGGGATGATTTTAGGAACTTCTGCTTTTGTTTATCGAAAGGAAGGAGAGAATGTTTTTATTTCTAAAGGCTTGATTGGTGATTTTAAAGTTCAGCCTCTTCATGTGGATGTGTCATTGGTGAATGCTTCAAATGAATTGGATTTGGAAGGGTTTAAAAACCATGTACTTAATAAAGATATTGATCAACCAGAGTTTATTCTTGAAAGCGGAAAATATATCGTTGGCAGAGAAGTTGAAAAGATGTCTAAATCTAAATATAATGTCGTAAATCCAGATGACATTTGCCATAATTACGGGGCCGATACACTTAGATTATATGAAATGTTTTTAGGCCCTTTAGAACAGGCCAAACCATGGAATACTGCAGGTATTTCAGGAGTTCACGGGTTTTTAAAAAGATTGTGGAAACTATTCCATTCAGATAATGAGGCGTTTTTAGTTTCAGAAGATAAAGCCAATGCCGACGAATTAAAGATATTGCATAAAACGATTAAAAAAGTGGACGAGGACATTGCAAACTTTTCTTTCAACACCTCTGTTAGTTCCTTTATGATTGCGGTGAATGAGCTGACCGCATTGAAATGCAATAAAAGGGATATTCTCCAGCCGCTGGTTGTCCTGATAGCTCCTTATGCCCCACATATTGCCGAGGAATTATGGGAAAAACTGGGAAACAAAGGTTCAATTTCAACCGTTGAGTATCCTGTTTTTGAGCCCAAATTTTTGATTGAAAGCACTAAAACTTATCCGATTTCTTTTAACGGAAAAATGAGATTCACAAAAGAATTGTCGCTTGATCTTGATAAAGTCGCCATTGAGAAAGCTGTCCTGGAAGATGAAAGAACCCAGCAGCAATTAAATGGACGATCTCCCAAAAAAGTGATTGTCATACCTGGAAAGATTGTGAATATTGTAGGTTGATGGGTTATTGACTTAGCTATGGAATCATGATGGATAGTTTATCAATCATATTGGCGAATACCGTATCCGGGAGCTTGGTTTTAACACAAATCTTGGCGAAAATTATTTATAATAAAAGAACGGGTTAAGTGAGTTTTTTTTAATAATTTTGATTGAAAATTAAGCCTATGATGCTAAAAATACCCAATCTTTCAATTTTTCGAAATTTATCCTTTCTGTTAGCAGGCTTGTTATTATTTCAGGATGGCTTGGCTCAGTCTTTATTTGTTGGATCTGGTTCAGAATTCTATCTTGCTAAGGACCTAGCATTTACAACGAGTAATTTAGTTGTTGATGTCGATGCATCCGGTATTTTTTCTGTTGAAGCTGGTAGTAATTGGGGATCTTCGCAAGAATATGTGAATGGTGCCGTAACAGCCTATGGAACGGGAGAAACCTTATTGCCCACGGGTGATAATGGAGTTTATGCTCCTGTTAAAATGGAACACACGGGAATGGCCACCGCCAATTATATTAATTCTCCACCTTCCCTTGGAAGCAATGGGACTAATGTTGATGACGTTGCAGATGTGGAGTATTGGGAATTGACAGGTACAGCCATAGTCAACTTGTCCTGGAACGAGAATAGTGATATTACTTCCTTAGTAAATGATAATGGAGGGGCTTTGAGTTCTGTTGCTATAGTTGGTCTTGATGCTGGTGTTTGGGATTTGATTGGTGCTTCCCAGAGCAATACTGTTTCAGGAGATTTATTAAATGGTGATGTTACCAGCGATATTAATATCCCAGCAAACCTCAATGGTTTTAGCCAGTTTACCTTTGGAATTGACCATCAAATAGTGTTGGACGTTAATGATCTAGTTCTTACTAAAGGAATAAATTTGGTTTCAAACCCAGTCATTATCGGGCAAAGCAATATCGAATTCACAACCTCGGAAGAGATGGTTGATTTGAAGGTTTCCATTTACGACATAAACGGAAGATTGATGAAAACCTTTGATAAAGTGGATGTATACCTTGGGGTTGGGAATTTACCCAAGTCTAATCTGAAAAGTGGCTTGTATTTTGTTAAATTTGAGCATGAAGGTAAACAAGG
>JAUXCI010000295.1 GCA_030618945.1 Flavobacteriaceae bacterium | reverse complement strand
GAGTCTTTCTCACATGGAAATAAATGAATATTCCCGTATTTATTGTATATCTCCAATGTGGTTTGCTTATAAACCTTAAACGAACGTGTTTCCTCTTTGCTCCTTTCATATGGCTGTGCATTCAGCAACACAGGCCAAAAGAACAGATAAACCGATAGAAATAGAATTGTTTTATATCTCATGATTATTATTTTCATTTTCATCAGGATTCTTGGTTTTTTCAAGCTGATTAAGGATTTCTTCCAGCACCTGGAGTTTAATCCTGTAATTTTGTATCATGGCTTCAATCACTTCTTCATTGTCGCTATTGTCTTTCAGATCATCCTTAAGTTCCTGAAATACTTCATCCAGTTCAACCATATCAAAATTGATATCATCTATCAATTCCTGATTGTTACCTGATAACCTGAAAATTTCATCTTTTGCACTATTTATTTGTGAACTGTAGTAAATTTCGGCTTCCATAAGCACTTGCACTAGTTCCACTTGCTGATCATCCATTTCAATTTTCTGTTGTGCAATATGACTGGATTTTTCTGACTGCATCATATCATGAAAAAAGTAAGATGCAATAAAGATGACAACAACTGCAGCCACACGTATTGCTATGGTTTTCCAGTTTAGTTTTATAACTTTTGGCGATGGTTTCTGAATACGATCCCAAAGTTCATCACCGGGTTCATATACATCAAATTCATCCCTGTTTTCGATTACAAATTGTTCTAATTTATCTTGTTTCATGACTCATTTTTTTAAATACTTCTTTTACTTTACGCTTTGCCCTCATATATTGTGATTTGGAGTTTGATTCGCTGATATTTAAAATTTGTGATATTTCCCTGTGATCATAACCTTCGAGCAGGTATAGCGAAAAAATCATTTTACTGCCGCTCGGTAAAAATTCCATTGATTTTCTTACATTATCCACACTTAAACCGGATTCATACCCTTCATCCTCCATATTTTCATTAAATGCACTCATATCGTCAAAGAACTGCAAATCGGCTTTTCTCCTTTTTATCTCATTCAGGCAGTGATTAATAACTATGCGTTTAATCCATGACCCAAAACTTGATTCATATCTGAACGATTTTAATTTGGCAAACGCATGTGAAAATGCTTCCTGCAACATATCTTCTGCCTCTTCCCTGTTATCCATCATTCGGTAGGCGATATTGAACATAGCCTTAGCATACAGCTTATAAAGCCTGTATTGAGCTGCAGAATTACCAGCCTTACTTTGTTCTATGATATCCCTATGAATGTCCGTTTGCGCTACAGCCAATTCCTTTTCTGTTTTCGATATTAATGACAATAAAATAAATTAAGAGTTGCAATATAACGAAAAGCGAGAAAAAAAAATGACATTAACATTAACTTCTTTTTGTATATTTGAAAATCATTTTAAGAAACCATGACAAATCAAAATGAAGATCTCAGCCCAAAGGAAAAACTTGATCAGGAAAACTTTGTACTCAAGTCCAAAATAATTACTAAAGGAGGAATTTATCAGGAGAATGCTGATATTGATCCTGAAATAGAAAACATATTTCTTAAAAGGATTATGGCTTTTGAGGAAGCAGAAATTAAACCTGTATATAAAATTATCAGTGTTAATCCAAAAGACTTTCCTTCTGCCGGCCTTTTATCAAAGGAAGAAATAAAAGCAGAATTTAAAAAATTGCTCAAAATTTTTGAAGATCATGGAATATCCTACGATGTAAATGAAAACGTTCCTATTGAAGTATCGTACCGGTTTTTAACTGAAGAATATCTTTTAGAGGAGGCGCAAGACTTACCGATAGATTTTGGCTGGACAATTGACGGATGCAGTGGCGATTGCCCAAGTTGTTTCCAGGCTGACTATTGCAAAAACAAAGATGACATTTGGCCACTGGAAGAACTCAGTGCTGAACGTAAAAGGAGGCTAGAAGATGGGTTGTCTTAAAAATTCGTCAAACCAATTTATATAACGCAAACTCACAGGATAGTTTGAAATATTCGTTAGATCACTACATTAAAGGCAAGCACACAGAATAGTTGTCAGACGAATGCAAAACATCATATGACTGCATTCACCAATTCCTCGCAGGAGTCCTTCAAACACCCATTTTAATAAGATTACCAATTGTATCAATTTAGCCCCGCCTTCGCTACGCTGCAGACTGGCAAGCATTTCAACAGATTCTCCGAAGAAGTCCTACGGACAACAAATTTCCTGATTTAAGTAATTCTCCATAGGAGTCCTTTGGACAACCAATTCCCATTATAAGCCCAACATTCCCATTCATAAATTCAAATACCAGATAGGTTAATTTAACAACATTTTATTGATAAAGTCATATTAATTTCACTTCTGAAAATAATTGAAAAATCTTTTTCAAAAACCATAAAACAATTTAAATCATGAAGACTGCTTTTTTAAAAACCACTAACTGGCTCATCATCGCACTTGGAATAGCTGTAATTATTTGTTCCTGGCATATTGATATATTCAAGCAGGTAAATAAAATTGTAGAAAGGGAAAAATTTGAAGCTTTTTTGGATGCACAGATAGCTTCTTTGCTCCTGGATCAGGAACCTATTGAACCGGATGATCAAAGCGTTGATAAGCCAGATATGGCAGCGTTACAGGATTATCTAATGACGATTGATCCTGAATTAAACCGGGT
>JAUXCI010000011.1 GCA_030618945.1 Flavobacteriaceae bacterium | reverse complement strand
GCCCGGTGCCACTAATTTTGCGGTTAAAGTAGGTTTTGGATTCTATTTTTAATAATCGAAATACCAGTTAAACAAGCTCGATTTTAGTCCAATTGTAAACCAGGTAGTATTGTCTTCAGAAATGACATTCCCGGATTGGTCAGGAGAGAAATTTCTAAGCGTTAGGCCAGCAAAAATTTGCAGGTTGGTTGCAGGATTCAATATATACCCACCCTGAACGTCACCCACGAAAATATTTGTTGTATTTCCCTGCGCTACTTCATTGCCTTCATTTGAGACTCTATCATTATAAGACTTCCAGATATTACCTCCCCAACTGACATCAGAACCCTCAAAATCAAATCCTTTCTTACCAACGATAAGCTTGGCAGATCCAAACCACCTGTCTTTTTTATATCGGGCAATCCCAATCACTTCATAGAAGTTTCCTCCCCAAATATGTGCGATGGGCTGGTTGTAATGACCCGCATTTAGTTCAACATCCCCATGGGAATATGTATAAGGCCTAACCCAGTTAAATTCACCTTGTAGCATTAAGCCCTTAACCTTAAAAGCATCATAGTATTTACCGCCCAATTGAAAGGCAAATTTATTACCCCAATAGCCCGTTCCGTCAAAAACTCTGCTCGTGGTCATTTCGTCGATAAGAAACTGATTGTATAACTCAATATTATCCCTGATCCTGTATTTCATACTAAGACCGATATTGGCATTGCCAGATTCAGAACTATTTGAAAATTCGATGTCTCTGTAAAATATTATGGGATTAAAGAAGGAAATGTCAAATCCATTAGGATAACTGTTTTCATTGGTAATAACCGATTCAAACAGCCCCAAATTAAACCTTTTTGTAATGTTCCAACTCAAATGGTGAGTGGCAACATATTTTCTTAAATTGGAACCGTCAGTTGAGGCTCCTTCCCTTACATCCGCCATCCACATCCAAAGATTGGTATATTTGATCTTCCAGAAAGTGGTACTGATCTTAAGAAAAGGGTAAGGGGTTGCTACATCCGAAAGGAAGAGGGAACGGTATCCGTCTCCAATAAAATTCTTGCCATTACCAAATTGAAAATTGAAGAATTTGTTAGGCGTATAGCTGAGGTAAGCTTCCGCCACAGGGTAATCAAAACCAGTATCCTTAAATTGTTTGGCCCTTCCGCGACCAGGTACAACCCCATAGGCATTGTCATTGGCCTGGGGAACACGGGCATATTCATTCACATATTCGGCGAATTGTCCCTGACTTTCATAAAAAGAGGTTGAAAAACTAAATTTCTTACCCAAAGCCCCTTGAATCTGTAAACCTCTTGTATTGTTATACGTGTAATCCAGATCCGAATTATCCTTCCCAATTTGAAGATCGAATACCGGGTTAAGTGTAAACCAAAAATCTTTTCCTTTTACCAGGACAAAGTGCTCATTGAATAATTTTCTTCCACCCCATGATTCTTTATCCTTTAATATTTTCGTTCTTTTGGCTTCAAGATTTATATATGGTTTAACCTCATTGAATAAATAAGGTTTTGCCGCAGTATGCGTATTCTCATCTTTATTAAGGTGGTAAATGATGTCATCGTATTCCTGGTGAACAAAAGGGATGTTCAATTCGCTTTGAAATTCAGGAAATAGGGTGTTTTTATTGTCGAGAATTTCCTCTTGAATATCACTTTTATTATCTACAACTACCTGGGTTTGATAATTATCACTTAAAGGTATTCTAATCGGAATTTGATAGCGTTCATCAATGGCACGACCATTATAAGTAGGACCTTTGATCACAGGAAGGGTTTGAAAAACTCTTTTTACCTCATCTTCTAATTCAGGATACATGGACTTTACATAGAGTATTTCAAATACGCCTTCTTTAGAAACTATGAAGACAACGTTGATCTTCCCCTTATAGCTTTCATTCTCAACAATATCAGGCACCTTGAATTCATCGAGAATCGCGGCTTTTAATTTACTGTTAAAGCAGTTATTCAAATCCTCCAAAGCGATATTTTCACATCCGGAATAAACTGGTGGTTTTGATACCTGAGCTGTGGCCACAAAACTGACAACTAAAAATATTGAAATGGATAAAAGTATTTTCTTCATTTGAAATCGATCTGTATTCTAAGGTGTTGGCGATAAACTATCATTTATTTAACAGCAGCAAATCTAATTTATTTTATTAACAAGGTTATTTTTTAATTCATATTTTTCTTTGCTTTCCGGACATATTGCCAAGCCCTTTTCATCAAAATCCAGGCGATGGCCATATTCGCTGATCCAACCAATTTGTTTAGAAGGGTTTCCAACGACTAAGGCAAAGGGCTTCACTTCTTTTACGACGACCGCTCCAGCCCCAATGAATGCAAACTTGCCAATGTCATTTCCACAAACTATGGTGGCATTTGCCCCAATACTCGCTCCCTTTCTTACCGTAGTTTTCATGTATTCATTTTTCCTGTTTACCGCGCTCCTGGGATTAATCACATTTGTAAAAACCATGGAGGGCCCTAAAAAGACATCATCTTCACAATTTACACCTGTATATATCGAGACATTATTTTGTACTTTTACGTTATCACCTAGATGTACATCAGGAGATATGACAACATTTTGACCAATATTGCATTTATTACCAATAATACAATTAGACATAATATGACTGAAATGCCAAATATTGGTTCCATCACCAATGACACAGGGTTCATCTATCACGGCAGTTTCATGAGCAAAATAGTTGGTTTTTTCCATAGGATTAATGATTTATAAAAATGAAGCGAAAAGGAAAGATTAAATTTTTGTTGGATGCCAAGTCGTTTTTATTTCTTGGGTTTTTTCTATAAAATAGGGAGATTGATTATTGTCATTGAACCAATCCGATTTTTTATAAAAAACGGTTCGCTTAATATTATTGCTTGCCAACTCGCTGATTTTTTTAATCTCCGATTCTGTTTTACCGCAGAATATGATAGCATTAACGTCCATATGTGATGCCATATGAGAAATTAATTCTTCTTTATTTCCTGTAAGTATATTGATAACTCCTGCAGGAACATCAGAAGAGTGAAGTACCTCAGCAAATGAAATTGAGCATAGAGGTAAGCTGCCGCTAGCCAATACCACCATTGTATTACCACCAACCAAAGCCGGTGCTACAACTGATACAAGCCCTAGCAGACCATGGTCCTCAGGTGCAATGACCGAGACCACGCCCATGGGTTCAAGCGCTGAAAAATTAAAATGAGCACTTGAAACGGGGTTTACAGAACTAAATATTTGCTGGTATTTATCACTCCAGCCTGCATAATATACCAATCTGTCGATCGAAGCTTCAACTTCTTCTGCCGCCTTTTTTTTCGTTGATCCCTGTGATACGATCTCCTTGATAAACTGATCTTTCCTTCCTTCTAACATTTCGGCAATTCTATATAGAATCTGCCCTTTATTAAGTGCACTTGTTCCAGCCCACGACCTTTGAGCTTTTCGGGCAGAAACCACTGCATTTCTAAAATCTTTTCTCGAAGCGAGGCACATATTTGCGATTATATTTGCCTTTTTATCTTTTATCGGAAAATACCTTCCAGATTCAGTTCTTGGGAACTTCCCTCCAATATATAATTTATAAGTTTTTTGAACATCAAGTCTACTCATATCTAGTCAAATTTTACATAGGGTTTTAGTCCGTGAAGACCGCCTTCTCTACCAAACCCACTTTCTTTATAGCCACCAAAAGGTGAACTAGCATCAAATTTATTAAAGGTATTGGCCCAAACTACACCCGCATTCAATTTTTGTGTCAAATGAAAAATCTTAGCGCCTTTTTCGGTCCAAACACCTGCAGATAAGCCAAAAGGTGTGTTGTTGGCTTTTTCGATGACCTCATCAACGGTCCTAAATGTTTGGATGGCCAGTACCGGACCAAAGATCTCTTCTTGCACGATGCGATGAGACTGAGATACATTCAAAAATAGGGTGGGAGGGCACCAGTTACCACCCTTAGGTAAAATACATTCAGGCTGATATATTTCTCCACCTTCGCTTAGTCCAATTTTAATATAGGCTTTAATTGTTTGTAATTGTTTTTTAGAATTAATTGCACCTATATCAGTGTTTTTATCCAAAGGATCACCGACCAAGAGTGAATTCATTCGGTGTTTTAACTTATCGATAACAAGATCAGCAACCGATTCCTGAACAAATAACCTTGATCCGGCACAACAAACATGACCTTGATTAAAGAAAATTGCATTTACAATACCCTCTACGGCCTGATCTATGGCTGCGTCTTCAAAAATTATATTGGCTCCTTTTCCCCCTAATTCAAGTGTTAGTTTTTTAGAAGTACCGGCAATGGCATTTTGAATATATTTACCAACGGCGGTTGAGCCTGTAAAGGCTATTTTGTCAATTCCAGGATGATGCACTAGTGCAGCTCCTGTTTGGCCCGCGCCAGTAACAATATTGACTACTCCATCCGGCAGTCCACTTTCTTTAATTATTTCCGCTAGTTTTAAAGCTGTCAATGGAGTTGTTTCTGCTGGTTTTAGAACCACTGTATTACCCGTTGCCAAAGCAGGAGCAAGTTTCCAGGCAGCCATCAACAATGGAAAATTCCATGGAATAATTTGTCCAGCCACCCCTATTGGCTTTACTTTTCTATTGGGAAAAGCATAAGATAATTTATCCGCCCAACCTGCATAATAGAAGAAATGATTAGCGGCCAAGGGAATGTCAATGTCCCTGGATTCTCTGATGGGCTTACCACCATCAATGCTTTCAATAACTGCAAATTCTCTGGCCCTCTCTTGAATCAGTCTTGCAATTCTAAATATGTACTTTCCTCTTTCTTTCCCTGATAGAGCAGACCATTTTTTAAATGCATTTTTTGCTGCTAAAACGGCTTTGTCAACGTCAGTAGAAGACGCCTCTGCAATCTTGGATATAACCTTATTGTCAGCTGGGTTTATGGTATTAAAATATTTACCTTTATCTGGTTTGATAAAATCACCATTGATAAAAAGTTCATATTGATCTTTAATTTTTACATGGTCTGTACTTTCAGGGGCTTTATCATAGCTCCATGTAGCCGTAAATATATTTTTATCTGAAATTTTTGTCATGATCAATCCTTTGAAAAATAATTAGATGACTGGTAGAATCCGGTTTCTGATTTAACGAGTTGCATAAGAATATCATTTGCCAAACTGCTGGCACCAAATCTAAAATATGTATTGTTCATCCATTTATCACCCAATACTTCGTTGAGCATTACCAGGTATTGTAAGGCGATTTTTGAAGTTGATATACCTCCAGCCGGTTTCATCCCGATTATTTTTCCGGTTTTGAGATAAAAATCTTTTATGGCGTCCAACATTACATAGGTTACCGGCATTGTAGCTGCTGGTTGTATCTTACCCGTAGATGTTTTGATAAAATCTGCTCCTGCATACATGGCAATTTCGCTGGCTTTTCTAACATTATCAAGCGTTTCTAATTCACCAGTTTCCAAGATAACTTTTAAATGAGCCTTGCCACATGCTTCTTTGATTGAGGCAATTTCATCAAAAACAAAATTATATTGACCGGCAAGGAATTCGCCTCTTGAAATAACCATATCAATTTCATCAGCACCTTGTTCAACCGCAAATTGGGTGTCCATAATTTTGGTAGCAAAACTTGATTGTCCGCTTGGAAATGCTGTTGCTACAGAAGCAACTTGTATGCCTGAACCTTTGAGTTCATTTTTGGCAATTTTGACATAAGTGGGATATACACAAACCGCAGCAACAGTTGGAATGTTGTCCAATTGCTCGTGAAGATGCAAAGCTTTATAACATAATTGACGCACCTTTCCAGGAGTATCTTTTCCTTCAAGAGTAGTTAGGTCTATCATGCTTAAGGCCAGCTTAAGGCCAGCTACTTTTGAAGTGTTTTTTACACTTCTTTTACAAAACCTGTCGATGCGTTCCAATACTCCTACGGTATCATAGGAAGGTAAATTGTTTAAGTTGGGAATCATTCAATAGTATTAGAAATTCAAATTTACAAATTTAATATGATAAGTGAAGGAAGGACTTTAAAAGAATAGATTGATCAAATTAAATTGAAAGCAAAAAAAAACATCCGTCGTTTGACGGATGTTTTTTTTATAATTCTTAGTGTTTACTCCACTATAAGTGTAATAGGTAAAGTGTATTTCACACCAACTGGTCTTCCTCGTTGTTTTCCAGGAGTCATGTCAGGTAATAACTCTACAACTCTGATGGCTTCTTTTTCCAAACGGGCATGTGGGCCTCTAGCCATTACATTAGTGACTTTACCAGTTTTGTCAATTTTAAATTGAACATAAACTCTTTTTTTACCAGGTTCTAATCCCAAATCACCCGCTAAACCAGTATTGTATTTTCTATTGACGTGTTTGGTTATTTTTTCGACCATACACTTCTTCTTTTCTTCGTTTGTTCCTTTACATCCGGGATAAACGGGAACATTTTCAATAATCGCGAAGGGAACGTCATCTAAAACCTCCTCATCTTCAACTATTTCCTCTATCTCTTCGACCTCTACAAACTCGTTTTCATCTGTTTCAGTTGATTCCAAAACAGTTTCTTCAATTTCAGCTTCATCCTCAACTATTTCAATTTTTTCAGGAGCAGGTGGTGGTGGTGGTGGTGGTTTGACCTCTTGAATACGCTCGGTAATCGGTATGTCAATCTCTTCTTCCAATGAAATATCAACCATACCCAAATCAGCAACGGTTCTTTCAAAGGTTTTCCACTCTATTCCTATATAAATAACAATTAAAGCTAATGCCAAACCCAATAACATAAACTGTTTGTTGTGTCTCTCAAGATTTGCTTTCGGGTTCTTTTTAAATTCCATATTCTCTTATAAATTTTTATTCTGCGCTAATTTAACGAAATAATTCGCACAAAAACAAGTAATTTTTAAATTGTACTATACCACTTAATGATTTTCTTGAATAAAATCAGCGCTACAATAACACCAGCGGTGTTGGCAATGGCATCATAAACATCCCCTGTTCTGTACGTTGTTAAGCCACTTTGTAATCCCTCAAGAATGATGCCATAAAAGATCAAACCTAAAGGCACAAAAATTTTAAATATTTTTTGATTGATTCTGTCTTTTAGTGCAAAGTACCACATTAGACTCAAACCAAAATAGGCTATGAAATGTAAATACTTATCTCCAGCTTTGATACCCAGACCAAGATTTAATTTTGGAACTACACTCAGGCTTAAGATTGCAAGAAAAACAGTGGCTACAACGGCAATAATCAAAGCATTACGCTCCAATAATTTCTTTATATCCCTCAGCATCTAATAAATTTTCAATTTCTGACTTGTCAGATAATTTGATTTTGATCATCCAACCTTCACCATAAGGATCGGTGTTAACCTTTTCAGGAGCATCTTCAAGTAACTCATTTAATTCAGCAACTTCTCCGCTTAAAGGCATCAATAGATCTGAAACGGTTTTTACGGCTTCAACACTTCCAAACACTTCATCCCGATCAATTGACTCGTCCACGGTTTCAATATCGACATAAACAATGTCACCCAATTCTCCCTGTGCAAAATCCGTTATTCCAACTGTTGCAATATCGCCATCAATCTTGATCCACTCGTGATCTTTTGTGTATTTTAAACCTTCTGGTACATTCATTTTTGTATAAATTAAGTTAATTACCAAGTATATATCTAACACTAATACCTCCGTTAATAGAAGTTCGAGGGTAAGTTGTTGATATTGCAAATTTAGAATTATTATAATCAAAGAAAAAGGAGGTGAGCAAATTTTTATTTAAAGAGTAATCTGCCAAAAACTTAAATGAAATTAAATTTTGGCCTCCGGTGATCTGATCATTCTCAACTTGTTCTGCAATTCCATAGGCTCTGACGATGGTCAGGTTATCACGAATACCCAAGTCAAATTTTAAATTAATGTCTCCTTGAAAAGTTGTAGAACCCCCGCTACTACCTGTTTTAAATTTCATTCTTACATTTTGAATCCTGTAGCCCATACCTAATACGATCTCTTCCCCAGTTATTTCAGTAATTGTATTGTTGTTGAAATTCAGGTTAAAGGCTTTGTCTTTATTAAAGGCAGCCCTCAAAGAAAAAGAATTTTTTAATTTAAAGTCTATTCTTATTAAAGGAGCAAATTCTTCGATGAGATTAATACCAGAGTATAATTTTTGAGGATTAAAGTTACCCGCAATATCTCTGTTTTGGTCACCATAAGGGTCATCATTGTCGTATTGAAGATTATTGGTAAATGCCAAAATAGAGTATACAGAACGATAACTGTTTTCTAAGGTGAAACTCCTGAAATTTTCTCTTACCCAGGGAATATTCATAAGCCCTTTATACGAGATCCTCCAATTGGGTGCAGGTGTACTTCTAAAAGCACTAAGTGATACAGAGCTGGCATCTTTATTAGTATATGCAGCTAGAAAAGCGGGAAGTACGACGTCCTGGTTGGTGCCTTTAAAACCGTTTAGGTCCCCTCCTGTATCATCAGCCAGACGAGTTGAAATCACCTGTCTGTTATCCTTGAATTGTTGAAATGTATTTGCAGTATTTTCGAATGAGCTTCCAAGCATAATTTGCGAAATACTAAAATTACCAACACCGTTTTGTGGAGAATCTTCTAAAATTCCATTGACCACGTCTAATTGTTGGCTAAAACTTTCAGTATAGGTTCTATTTCCAAAAAGCTCGATGTCAAGATCTTTGGTCAATTTCACATTTGCCGAATAATCAAATTTATCAAAATGTGATTTGCTGTAATTCTTTGCATAATAATTATCACCAGGATTTCTCGAAAGCAACCATCCACTTGTAATTGCCTTATCCAGAATGTCAGACTGACTTCCAAAAGCAAATCCTAAGGAGGGGGCAAAACCGCCATTAAAATTATTTTGACCTAAAAACCCGAATTCTGGAATGTATCCTGGAAGAAATGTTCCATTATTTTCAGTATAAGAAAGTCTGATGCTTTTAACTGAAGTAAGGATATCCACACCTACTCTTCCTATTTTTTGACCTGTTGAGAGCCGCTTTTTACCTTTTAATGGTTCACCGGTTTGAGGATCTTCTTTTACCTCAACCGTTTTTCTTTTTGTAAAAAGTTTGGATAATCCGATATAATCGTAGAATCGGTCCATACTCATGTCAGCCGTAAAATTATGGGTATTGGCAT
Source organism: Flavobacteriaceae bacterium (assembly GCA_030618945.1). GTDB lineage: Bacteria > Bacteroidota > Bacteroidia > Flavobacteriales > Flavobacteriaceae > Lutimonas. The sequence continues at coordinate 10,839 of JAUXCI010000011.1, read as the reverse complement.
TTTGAACAGTATTTCCCACATTACTAATATTGTTAAAAGATGGAGCTTGCCAGTCATAATCCGCAGTATAGTTATAGGTACCATTTATGAAATTTAAGACAGGAAATTTATCAAAAGGTATTTTATAGGTAAGATTAAAAGTTTGGTGATAATGTTCGGGCCTTCCAATTTTAAAGAAATTATCATAGATCTGAATATCATCATCCCCATCAAACTCATCATAAACATAATTATTCAAGGCCCTCAGTGAGAACTGAAGTGATTTAGTAAGATTATAGGCTATCAGATAATCCCAATCGAACATGAAATTCCTTTGCTGTAGAATAGGAAGATCAGGCAGTCCTGGTACGAGCGATCGAGAAAGTTGCTCAGTATAGGTCCGAATAATATTTGAGTTTATTGAAAACGAAGTTGGTAATAAGCTGAGATTAAAGTCCTTAACAAACTGTAAATATGCTTTGTCGCTTATAAGCCCCCAGGATTTAAAAGGTTCAACAACAATTGGCTGAAAACTGTAGTTATAATTGGCAGAGGCTCTTAATTTTTGGTCCACGAATTTTTGAATATTGTAATCACGGTGATACATCTCATTAAAAAGATAGGAAACCGAAAGGTTTTCAACGTCGTAAAAATGAGGTTTCTTATTTTGAGAGGTACGATTTTTCCTTACATTGATAAAATTAAGGCTTTTTCGTTGGGTATAATCACGAGCTACCTCACTGTTTGTACTCCCGTTTTCAAATAATACATCCTGATATCTAGGGTCGTATTTGGGATCTCTGAATTCTTCTCCAAAACTAAAGTTAAACGGAATACTGATATTGACCCTTTTAGGCAGTAAGTGACCAATATTAATATTGGAAACCAAACCGTATTGTTTCATTTCATCCTGACTTCTTTCATTTACCATTTGATCCAAACTTCCGAAACCAATAGTATGTACACTTCCGGTAAGAGAGATATCGGCAAAATCAGCAAAATTTGCGTCAGCATTTGCAATAGCCGCCCAACTTGGATTATCATCAAAGTCAGCTACTCGTAATTCGTTGTACCATAACTCCATACTTTTAGGGGATGTTGATATATTCCTTACACCGAGCATGATAGTTCTTATATTGGCTAAATTTGGATTTCCTTTGACCCTAATTCTGTATTCAGGATCTTCTCCAGCTACTGGTTGAGGATAAATTGCATCCACAGGGGCGCCAACATCGCTCCTTTCTAATTTAAGACTTCCAAAATCCTTAATGGCCGAGTTGATATTATTTTCTTCTGGCCAAATCTCGTCTGCAGTAACGGCACTGAATGCAGTGATCTTTAGAGGGATCTCAATTTCATAATAGTTGTCGTCAGTATCACTTCCCAATCTTATGATACCCATCAGATCATCATCCTGGACCTCCATGCTTCCAATCTTGCCTTCTGCATGAATAAACATTTTCAACTTTTTATACATTCTCAAATCAAAAGTTGTGTTTTTAAATATGGCCCTGGTGTCACCGGGCATTAGGTCATTAATATTAATAGAAACAGATTGTTCATTTTGTTGCTGAATGGTCGTGGTTCCCTGTAATTGTTCTCTTTCTATACCAGGGGGTAGTACATAAGGAATAGGTTCTTTGTCTTCATTTTCCTCTATATTGACCACTCCTGCATTAAAATTTGACATATCTTCAGGATCTAGGTCAATTGGAGGTTGAATGTCTTCATGTATGGTTTTTGAGTACCTTCTCCAATCGCCCCGAACCAATTGCAACTCTCCAAACCTAAGCACTATAGGAATTTTAAATTTGGTCAAAAACATTCTCATAAAGCGAATAGAAGTAAACCCGGCCATGTCATTTATTATATTTTTTGAATCTTCAGGTACAACAATAGGAACTCTAAACTGATACCATGTTGCGTTTTGAGTTGTATTGTTAGCAAGCGTGACTACTGTTTTTCTTGTATCGACAATAAAATTTCTACCAACGACTAAATCAGTCTTATTCAGGGAGACTTTATATTGATAATACCTTTCAATTGCACTCATGGTCTGGTCCTTGTTGATATCCTCTACATCGGGATAAGTAGTTGATGATGTGGGGTAGTTTTCAACTGAATTGTTAATGGTTGAGGAGTTTCCTTCAGTAAGACTGAATTCTTTGTACCGTGTAATAATAGAAGCATCTTCGCTATCATAATCCGTTCCTCTGAAATAATGAAAATTATCGGCCGAAGGATCCTGCCCGAATACGGAACCATATTTGATCTCCTCATCCTCATCATTTACACCATCCAATCCAAGATCCTGATTTGCCCGTGCTTCATCACTTTCGGTAAAGGTGTATAGGAGTGATTGATCAGTAGGTATGTTTGAAAATGGTGTCACTTCTATATTGGACCCCGGAATCTGATTCCCATCTGCGGGTAATCCATTTTCAAACATTTTGCGATCATCCTTTAAGATGTCTTCAGAAACACTTCCAAAATTAAAATAGAGTTCCCCGACCATGTCATCAAGAGTTGGTGGAATAATGGGTGCTCCTTCCTCCGGGGTAATGGAATAATTTTCATAGGGATCCAAAAGCCAAAATTGAACATATTCAATATTGGCCTGTTGAAAGTTTGTTGTTGATAAGGCTCTTGTGATACCCGCCCACCTTTCTTCGGGATTATCATATTTTCCGGCTGCATTAAAGCTATCATCATAGTTGTTAGTTCCTCTTTCTTGAGGGTAATATGCCAGGTCAAGCGTTCTGATGACCGTTGACTGGGTAGCATCCAGGTCAACTTGTGGAAACAATTCACTGTAATTTATTTGCCTTGTTTCTGCTCTTGAAATATCATCCGCGTCTATATTTGACGGACGAAGGGAAGAGCCATAGAATATTTGATCAATATTATACCATGAAAACTTTGATCTTTCTGCCCCTGTTTTTAGTTCAGGAGGTAAGCCAGGGGCCACATTTCCATTGTTAAAATCCAAGTCGCCTGTTTGTCCTTCGGGCGTACTTGCCGTAAACCATTGTTTTGGTGATTTGATATCCAAAGGTATTTGTGCCCCTTCGAAATCATCTATATAAGAGGTTGCTTCGCCTTCCAGGTCAATACCTTTTGGTGATCCAGGCCTCAAATAAGCAAGTTCGGATCGGACAGATACATATGAAGGCACGTCTGTGTCAACATTTGGTAAGGCATTGACCCATTTTGTTAGCTTAGGAATTTCTGTTCGATAGGTTACATAAGCCCCAAGGATCGTATTATTAACAGGTTCAGAACCAAATTGAGCCTTTTGAGTGAGCGGTTTTTCATCAAGGTTGATAAGGTTTCCCCCAATAGCTAGTTTTTCATTGAATACGTGAAGCACGTCAATACCCATATACCTTCTTCGCTGCTGGTTGAACCCAAGATTGTTTTCAACATTTACCTGTATTGGAGCGTCAGATGCGATCAAAGCCGGGTTGATGATCTGAACATTCCCAATATTATAATCAACTACATAATCAACACCTTCTACTAATTCTCGCCCTCCTGTTGTAACCTTTACCGAACCTCTTGGAACGTTAAAGGCCCCTAAAGGGATACCGCTTTGACCATCTGATTTAAAATATCCTTTAAAGGAGTATTTATCCTTTTGTTGAAAATCATTTTGAGCTTCAGATTGAGTTCTGTCATAAAGTTCTTTAAAGACATAAATATCGTCTTGAGGTGAAAGTTGGCTATCAAGATAATCCCCAAAAGGTTCTACTATGGGAAATATAAAATAACCATGTGGTGAGTCCATAGTGATGCCTTCGACATAATCAAAATAACCATCACCATCAGGTTTGTTGTTATTATTCTGATCCAGGCGATCCAGTCTGAGTAAATTGAGAATAGTCCTATCATTTACACCTGTAGTTTGAGCGTTTTGTAGAATATTTATGGGTTCCCCTGTACTGTCGTCATAATAAAGTAATTCGAGCCTGAATCCTTCTTTTTGCAACTGGAAGGCGCCGGGGATTTCATATACGTTTTTCATCAAAAGATCAAACATTGGGATCTTTGGATTTATGATTTCACTCCGAAGCATTTTAAGGACCAGGTTGTCTGGTGATATAACCCCTGAATCGGTAAATTCTCCAACTCTGTAAACCTCGGTCCCATCCGTGTATTCGTAGGCGACGGCGAGCACATCACTATCAACCAACCTTCTGTTTAAGGTGATAAATCCCAATTGGGCATTCATCGTAAAATCGACACCCTGGACAAGTTTTACCGCGTTTTCTAGGGTTGTATAATCACTCCCCCTTGTCATATCATAAGGAGCAAGTGCCTCCGATACGGTTGACATATTTCTAATCGGGCCTTTTAAAGTCAATAAATTGTTTAGATCATTGGCCTTGTTTGAAGGATCTTGCCCTCCAGGAACCGGTATTACATTAACCGGGCCAATATTATTCGGGTTGTTTTCACCTAGATCGGCCAGTGCTACCATGTTTCTTGTTCCCGTGGTGGTAGAATTTCTGTTGGTTACCCAAATCTCAATCCTTGTGATATTAGTCGCGCTATTGATCAAGGGAAAATTGACAAGTGCATTGTTGTATTTATCTCTAAAAGCGTGTGCAATAAAAAAGTGACGGTTATTGTCGTAATTACTGGCTTTAAAATCGAATTCATTGAGTATTGCCCCTCCTTGGGCCGATACTGTTCTCGATTGAGATCTTTGTTGTGAAAAGATTCCTGTAACCGTTGTTTTCCCGAATTGCAATTCCATTTTGGCGCCAAAAAGATTTTGGGCACCTGAAACTAAGGAATTTCTTATGGGCATGGAAACATTCCCTACTTCAATTTTTCTGATGATATCATCCTCTGTCGGGGTATATTCCAATTTGACCATGTTTTGGAAGTTGAAAGTAGATTGGGTGTCAAAATTAGCCATTACCCTTAATCTTGTTCCAATTCTGGCGTTAAGGCTCGCGTTGATCTCCTGATCAAAATCAAAGGTTGTGCTTTGCCTATTGTCTTCCGAAAGTTGAGGGTTTTCTACCTTTTGATAGATGAGCCCCATTTTTATCAAAATCGACCCTTGTACGTTGACGTCAATATTATTCCCACCGAATACGCTTTCAAAAAAGTTTGAATTGACATAGTAGGTTGGCAACAGATTTTTTTGACCATCAGACGCTCCCTTGGTTTTTCCACCAATGGCATTTAATTTGTTCTTTGAATACTCCAGCATGTCTCGCTGCAATCGGTAATCCTGGTATTCCTCAGGAGTCATTTGAGTAGGGTACTTAATGTAATAATCACCTATTTTCTCCATCAGGATATAATTGCCTGATTCTGGGTCATATATAACGTCCAGCTCCTTATTGTCGTTTAAAAATAAACTGCCGTTTTGCTGCGCCGAGAAAGAATAGGGTAAGGGTGATATGGTGTCATTTGTAGTAGAAGTAGTTGATAGTCCGCTATTTACTTGATTTTCATTAGAATTTATTTGAGCCGACACAATAGTCGTACTTAACAAAAGCACAATTAATATAATAGGGAGATTATATTTGAATCGTTTTACTTTGATCAAATGTTACAAGTTTTTAAGCGCTTGTTTAATGAGTTCCTCCAAACTTATTGTTGGAGAATCTTGTAAAATAACTTGTATGACTTTTTCAACTTTTTTTCTTGAAAATCCTAAGACTTCTAAAGCAGATAACGCTTCAATTTTAATTGTATTGTTTGAAGTTGGAAATTCTTCTGAAATTTCATAAGATTTAAGAATTTTATCCCTGAGATCCACGATTACTCTTTGAGCAGTTTTGATTCCAATTCCTTTAACGGATTGTATTTTTGAGACGTCTTCACCGGCTATGGCACGCTGAATTTCCGAGGTGTCCATCGAAGACAGCATGGTGATAGCCGTACTTGGACCAACTCCTGAAACGGAGATTAAAAGTTTAAAGATTTCTCGCTCTGTTTTAGTTAAAAAACCATAAAGGATTTGAGCGTCTTCCCTAACGACGAAATGCGTAAATAATTTAACATTTTCTTCATCGGGAATATTTGAAAAAGTTTGAAGAGAAATATTAATGTGATAACCCAGGCCATTACATTCAATAACCGCATGGTCCGGGTTTTTTTCGATCATTCTGCCTCGAATATGTGCAATCATAAATTTTCAATAGTGGTGAGCTCAAATGTAATGATTTTATGCACTGTTTAAGGAAATGTTTATGATTTTTAATAACATTATGAGAGGTCAAAAAAGAATCTGGAACACTACTGTATTCCTCCTTATTTGAAGAATTAATGCATCTTATTAGGCGGCAAAATATGTCGTCATTTTCTTTCCTGAGCGTCCACAACTGCAATGCAAACAATATTTACGATTTCGTCCACGCTTGCTCCAAGTTGAATCAGATGAACTGGTTTGTTGAGACCCATTATAATTGGTCCTACCGATTCCGTATTATGAAGTTCTTTTAGAAGTTTATAACTAATATTTGCAGACTCAAGATTAGGATAAACAAGTCCATTCACTTTTTTGCCATTTAATTTTGTAAAAGGAAACTTGTCTTCTCTCATTTTATCATTTAATGCAAAGTCGGCTTGAATTTCGCCATCAATGGTAATGTCTGGAAAAAACCTATGAAGATAAGCTATGGCTTCACTAATTTTTTTCCCTGATTCCGAATTTGAAGAACCGAAGTTCGAAAATGAAACCATGGCAAGGTTGGGTGTTAATCCAAACATTTTCATTGTTTTGTCAGTCATTCTTGCAATCTCTGTAAGTTCTTTTGCGCTTGGATTTATATTCATGGCAGTATCAGAAAGAAATAAAGGGCCTTTATCGGTAAGCATTAGATTAGTTGCTGCGATTTTTTTGATTCCTTTGATCTTTCCAATGAGTTCTATCATGGGTTTTACAACCGTAGGATAACTTCGCGTATACCCGGTAACCAAGGCGTCTGCTTGATTTTCATTGACCATCATTGCGGCAAAATAATTCCGCTCCCGCATCCATTTCTGAGCAACAAGCAGTGTCACTCCTTTTCTTTGTCCTTTTTTCCAGTAAATCTCTGCAAATTGGTTCCTCCTTGTTTCTTCATTCTTTGATTTAGGGTCTATAATACTAAGCTCAGCATCAAATTGAATTTCTTTCATTAAATTTTTTATAGCTTGCTCATTACCAAGTAAAATTGGAATTGCAACACCTTCTTCGTACGCTATTTGAGCCGCTTTTAGAACACTGAGCTGATCCGCTTCAGCGAAAATCACTTTTTTAGGATCTGATTTGGCCCGACTTGTGAGTAGCCTCATAAGTTTGTTTCCTGTTCCTAATCTTTCAATAAGTTCCTCTTTATAGGCATCCCAGTTTTTGATCGGTTCTTGTGCAACACCTGAATCCATTGCTGCTTTAGCTACTGCCGGAGGGATTTCACTAATCAGCCTGTGGTCGAAAGGTTTTGGAATGATATAATCCTTACCAAAGCTTATGTTTTTCATGTGATAAGTAATATTGACCTGTTCAGGAACATTCTCCTTGGCTAGATTAGCCAGGGCGTGAACAGCGGCCATTTTCATTTCTTCATTTATTTTTGTAGCCCTAACATCAAGCGCCCCTCTGAATATAAATGGGAAGCCCAAAACGTTATTTACCTGGTTGGGATGATCTGATCGTCCCGTCGCCATTATGATATCTTTTCTTGTGTCAATAGCGAGCTGGTAACCTATCTCTGGATTAGGATTTGCCAAGGCAAAAACAATGGGGTTCTCGGCCATTGATAAAAGCATTTTAGGACTTACTATATTCCCGATGGATAAGCCAATCAGCACATCGGCATTTTTCATGGCCTCCTCCAGGGAATAGATGTCTTTATCCGTTGAAAATTCCTTCTTTTGTGGATTGAGATCAGTACGGTCGTTCCGGAGAACACCTTTGCTATCACACATGACTATATTTCCCTCTTTTATCCCTAGTTTTTTATACAATTTTGTGCAAGAAATTGCTGCTGCACCCGCTCCATTGACTACGATGTTTATCTCTGAGGGGGATTTTCCTGCAATTTCTAATGCATTTTTTAAAGCAGCGGCCGAAATTATGGCGGTTCCATGCTGGTCGTCATGCATTACAGGAATATCCAATTCTTCCTTTAAACGTCTTTCAATTTCAAAAGCCTCAGGAGCTTTGATGTCCTCGAGATTGATCCCGCCAAAAGTGGGTGAAATGGCCTTGACAGTTTCAACAAACTTATCAATGTCTTTTGTGTCTACTTCAATATCAAAAACATCAATGTCAGCAAAAATTTTAAACAAGAGGGCTTTCCCTTCCATAACTGGTTTGGAGGCCAGGGGTCCAATATCACCCAAGCCCAATACAGCGGTACCGTTCGAGATTACAGCAACAAGATTGCCTTTGGCTGTGTATTTGTACACGTCTTGAAGGTTTTTTTCTATTGCCAAACAAGGTTCTGCCACTCCAGGAGAATATGCCAGAGACAAGTCCCTTTGGGTAGCGTGTTTTTTTGTTGGTAGAACTTCTATTTTTCCCGGAGTTGGGTATTGATGGTACGCTAATGCGTCTGTTTTTTTTATTTTTGTCGCCATTAATCAAGTTTAATTGGAAGTACACAAAGGTAATATTTTTGCTTATAGAAAGCAGAAGAATTTCATTTTTTTAGATATTCAATATTGCGCAATAATCCATCATATTTTGTTCTTTTGACGGCTGATTTTTTAAAAATTTGACTAAAAATTTCGCAGGTAATTTCTTCCCATTCTTTTTTGTCCTTAACTAATAAGTCAGGTTGAGGCATAAACCTTTTTTCGCTATGAGGCGATGAAAACCTGTTCCACGGACAAACATCCTGACAAATGTCGCAGCCGAACATCCAATCGTTAAACTGGCCCTTAAAAGCAGGTGGAATTTTGTCTTTAAGTTCAATGGTAAAGTAAGAGATGCATTTGCTTCCGTCAACAGTATTGTTTGGTAAGATGGCCTGAGTTGGACAAGCATCTATACATTTTGAACAAGTTCCACAATGATCTGTTTTAAATTCTCCATCGTACTCAAGTTCGAGGTCAAGAATTATTTCGGCAAGAAAAAAATAGGAACCCTTTTGTTTGCTTATTAATAAGGAGTTTTTACCCAACCACCCCAATCCGCTTTTTTGCGCCCAGATTCTTTCCATTACAGGGGCCGAATCAGTGAATACACGGGCTTGAAAATCTCCAAGATCCAATTGCATAGTTTCGACCAGTTTGTACAATTTTTGCTTGATTACATGGTGGTAGTCTTCTCCGTAGGCATATTTGGAAATTTTATAAGTTCCTTCAATTTGTGTTTCTGATGGAAAATAATTGTAAAGTAGCGATATTACTGATTTTGCTCCAGGGACGAGTTTTGTAGGGTCAAGGCGTTTGTCAAAATGATTTTCCATATATTTCATTTCGCCATGGTGACCATTCTTAAGCCATTGCTCTAATAAGGGAGCCTGATCTGCAAGGAATTCAGCCTTTGAAATTCCGCAGGAAGCGAAGCCGAGAATTCCCGCTTCTTTTTTGATGAAGTCACTATATAATTCTTTTTTGTCCAAAGAGATTCGGGGCATTTGATTCACTAAAAATACGACAAATGATTTTTGTTGACGATCTTCAGGCTGTGGATTGCTTTTTATAGAATAGGTTTACAGTAAACTGAAAAGGAAACGACCTAAAACAGCTCCTCTTGTGAACTTCCTTTAATCCGTCCCAAATGTTTATAGGCTAATTCCGTTACTTCCCTCCCGCGAGGGGTTCTCATAATAAAGCCTTCCTGAATCAAAAATGGTTCATAAACTTCCTCAATGGTTTCAGAATTTTCCCCAACGGCTGTGGCCAAAGTAGAGATGCCAACCGGTCCTCCTTTAAATTTATCGATTATTGTGGTCAAAATTTTATTGTCCATTTCATCAAGGCCATGTTGATCAACATGTAAGGCGTTGAGCGCATATTTGGCAATTTCTATATCAATGTTTCCGTTTCCTTTAATTTGTGCAAAGTCTCTTACCCGTCTTAGCAAGGCATTGGCAATTCTAGGCGTCCCCCTGCTTCTGCCAGCTATTTCAATGGAGGCTTCCATAGAATTTTTCACCTTTAGGATACTGGAACTTCTTTGCACGATATGCGTGAGCAGTTCGGTACTGTAATATTGGAGTCGGCTACTGATTCCAAATCTAGCCCTCATGGGTGCGGTTAACAATCCGGACCTCGTTGTAGCTCCAATCAAAGTAAAGGGTTCCAGATTGATCTGTACGCTTCGGGCATTGGGTCCTGATTCGATCATAATGTCGATCTTAAAATCTTCCATAGCCGAATAAAGATATTCTTCAATAACAGGACTTAGTCTGTGAATTTCATCGATAAAAAGCACGTCTCTTTCCCCAAGGTTGGTAAGGAGTCCGGCCAGATCACCAGGCTTATCTAAAACAGGGCCTGAGGTAATCTTGATATTGGTTTTTAATTCATTTGCAATGATATGAGCCAAGGTAGTTTTACCCAAACCCGGTGGGCCGTGAAACAGCGTATGATCCAAAGCCTCTTCTCTCTGATTCGCTGCTTCAACGAATATTTTTAAATTTTCCAGGATTTGATCCTGCCCCGCAAAATCATCAAAACTCAAAGGCCGAAGTTTTCTTTCAAGATCGAATTCTTCGGGATTTAGATTTTTATTTGTTGCGTCTAAAGATTCATTCATCTCTGGCTCTCTGTCTTTATCAAATTGATTTATTTTATTTCTATGGCCGTTGCCAGAACAATAGCAGAAGGGTATTCTTTTTTAATTTTGACAATTGCATTATCAGCTTCAAGGCGTGTTCTATAATTTCCAACCTCTGATCAAGT
>JAUXCI010000144.1 GCA_030618945.1 Flavobacteriaceae bacterium | reverse complement strand
CATTGAATATGAAAGAAATTTATAACCTTTCCATATGGCTTCAATACAAAGCGGGTCATAAGACTCTTGAGCTATCGCAAGACCCCATAAACGGTGATCTTAAAAATGGGTCATTGCTCTTTGAAAAAAAATGTGCAGAATGCCATGGTTCTAAAGCCGAAGGGATTACTGCCCCTGCTCTGGGGAACCCCGCGTTTTTGGCTTTTGCCACCGATGCCTATATCAAATACGCTATTGATAACGGAAGAGAATATACAGAGATGAGGGCCTATAAAAATCAGTTGTCTACGGAGCAAAGAAATGACTTAACCGCCTATATCAGAAGTCTAACGTCAGGTTGGAGCCCTGAACCGAAGGAGTTGGCTCCGTACCCTAAGTCAAAAGATTACGTTTTGAACCCCAAAGGAAAAAGTCCAGAATTTAATTTATTAGGAGCTCGCTATGTACCGATGCAACAAGTAGCTGAGGCGCTTAAAAACGAAAATAAAATGGTGATTCTGGATACCAGAACAAGCTCTGAATGGCACAATGCGCACATCCCGGGAGCTATTCCCATGCCCTATTATATTTCAGAAAATAAAGTGGCCAAACACCTGCCCAAGGATGGTACATGGATCATAGCTTATTGCGCTTGTCCACATGCTGCTTCAGATAAAATCATCAACATGCTTCGAAAACAAGGTTATAACAATACTGCCGTTATTGACGAAGGTTTTTTTGGATGGATCAATGCAGGCCATCCCGTAACTGCAGGAAAAATTGACAAATAAGTCTTTAAAAATCTTTCTTTTTAAGCTTCCTTTTAATTCTCCACACCGGGAGTAAAATCCATAAGAGCATCACCGAAAACGAAATGATTAAGCCAAAATTCGTTCCAAAGAATTTTTTAAAGACCGCACCTGTGTAACCCAATAAGGCCGAAATATCCAACTTTAATAAAATCAATATACGGGATAAGTCTATTGGATTGAACATGGTGGTAAACAGGGCAAATTTATCCAAAGGATATTCATTGAACATTACAAGAGATATTAAAAATACACCGTCGTAAATAACGGCAAGGAACAACCACATTAGGATAGCATAGCCAAATCCTTTAATCCGGTTTTCATTTGAGAGGGCAATATTGAAAGCCAGTGCCACAAAAATAAAATTCAGTAAGGTGCCAACCACAAGAAGTAGTGTAAAATCAAAAATTGCAGTCGACATAAATAAGCCGTACATCAAAAAAGGAATCCCAAGCCCCAGGATCAGACTCAGGGTCAATGATATTGAGATCCCCAGATATTGACCCATAAAAATTGTATTCCTTTTAATGGGTTGCGCCAAGAGTAATTCAGTGAATTCCTTGGAGTTATAATAATACATTACGCCGAAGATAGTACCTATCAATGGAGTGAGGACGATAATAATATTCATCAAAGTAATAATAGCCTTGTTAACGTCATTATTTAGAAATAACAAAACAAAGCCAAGCGATAAATAAAAAGCAAAGTACACATAACTCCACCTGCTTCGCATAAGGTCAAAAAAACTATATTTTAATATTTTAATCATTTTTCTTTTGAAATCAATTTAGCGATGGCGTGTTCCAGATCCAATTGTCCGGTTTGCTCCTTCAATTCTGTTGAACTTCCTTTAAAATAAATCTTACCATCGAGTAAAAATACGATCTCATCGGCCACCTCTTCAACAAAACTCATGATATGCGTAGTGATCAGTATGGTTTTTCCCTTTTCTTTTTCCTTTTGGATAATCTCTTTAAGGTGAATCAAGGAGATGGGATCAAGACCAGTTGTGGGTTCATCGAGGATGATCATATCACTCTCAAACATAAAAGTGAGGATTATATTTACTTTTTGTTTGGTTCCTCCTGAAAGGTTACCAAGTTTCTTATCTAAAAATTGTTCGATATCAAAAAGTTGAATCAGATCTGTATCATGAGCCTCTTTTGGCCTTAAATTCTTCACCATTTCAATCAACTCTTTTACGGTAAGGTTAGCTGGAAAATTAGCTATCTGAGGCAAGTAATTGATTTTGTTTCTATAATTCCATTTGCCGAGTATGGATTCCTCTTCCAGTTTAATGTCCCCTTTATCAGGAATCACCATGCCCAGAATACTCTTGATCAGCGTGGTTTTTCCCGAGCCATTCGGCCCTAGAATGGCAAAAATACCTTCCTTGCCTATGTCGAGATCAAGTCCGTCCAATACAGTAAGCTTACCAAACTTTTTATTTAAACTTTTAATTTCAATCATAAGTCCTTTTCATTAAGGGGTTACTGTCAATGAGGTTATCAGGTGTAAAAACAGGGGAAACTTTTTCCGAAAAATTAATGATATCCACGAACATACTCCTGAGAAGAATTATCGTTTCAGGAGTATTGTGAACTATATAAGAAAACAGTTTTACGGGCCTGTACGGAATATCACCAATCCCATCCTTGTCAAGATCATATCCGGTGTATTCGCTCCAGTAATTACCTTCAAACTTGTTGGTATTTATTTTGCTATTATATGAGAGGTCCAACGCGTTGCTCAAAAAGTTATTCTCAGAAAACACATTCTCATAACAGGCACCAATAATCTTTACGGCCCAACCATTCCTAACAAAAGTATTCTTGTGATAATTGATCCTGGTTGATCCATCGACGCTTATACCAATTGTGTTTTGCTCAAAGACATTGTTTTCAATTTCAGCATCATATATTTCTTTCAACAGCAAACCATAAGACGCTGAACCCCAATTATGCTCAAATTTATTATGATGCATATTGATATGTTTTGAAAACATGACCGCTACTCCTGCACCATTATTTTTAAAGATATTGTTATAATAGCTATTTTCATTTGAAAACATAAAATGAAGTCCGTAACGCAAATTATCATAGCTTTCATTGTCAAATACTTTGCTTTTTTTTACAAATTCAAAATAAATACCATCTCTGACTCCTGTTAATTTATTATTAGAAACGATCATATTTGAGCAATGCCAAAGATGAATTCCATTACCTGAATTTGCCTGAGATGTGGCATCACTGCTAACCTTGTTATTTGAGATCGTCCCCTTTTTCGACTTCTCTATTAAAATTCCAAAGAACACCTTTCTTAAAATATTGTTCTCTATGACAAAGTCATTTGATTTTGAAACTAAAATCGCAGCAAAGTCTTTGGTATAACTCCGACCCACATTGATGATCTCCAGTCCGCTTATGGAAAAATTATCGGCAGTAATCCTAAAAATCGTTTCTTTATTCTCTCCGTCTATAACGGGCCGATCCACTCCTTTAATATGAACTGATTTGTTTATAACTATATTATGTTCCTTGTAAATACCACCTTTAACAAGGATCACATCTCCGTCACTGCTCAGGTCAACGGCCTGTTTAATAGTTTTTACGTCACAGCTAGAGCAGACTTCTATCTGTTTCCCATAGACGGAAACACAACAAATTAAACTCAATACAATCAGCTTAAATCTTGTCATTTATTCAGCATCAAATTTTTGCAGTAATTGGATCCAGGTATAAAGCTCCCCTCCACTTTCATCTTTAGTAGTGTTAGCAATTTGTACTGATTCAAAAGCCGACAGATTAGCTCCCATCGGGCTTTTAATTTCTTTGCTGATAAGGTAAGTAGCATCCAAGGCTGAGGTCATTTGACCTGGATCCTGATAATCTGAGACCAGCAGTATGCCAATTTTTTCAATTTCTTTTTCAGAAAGCTCATTGACCATGCATTCAATAGCATCAAACTTAAACTGTTTGCCTTTTTTGGTCACGTATTGAGCAGCGTGCTGTTGATCGACAATAGTCATTTTACAAAAATGACATACGTCATTACCATAATTGATCTGTTCAGGCTCTACTTCACAAGAAAATAGCAACCACAGCAATGCTGTAAAAGCAGTAATATGTACTTTCTTCATGTTTTTGTTTAGTTAATGACAACAAATATAAAGCAATAAATTCAATTCCTTGATAAGCAGATAAAGATGAATTTATTTGCTTATTGCTTCGCAGCTTCTTTCTTGCCTACAAAAAATGCTGCAACCGTCATCATCATTCCCACAAGCATCATATAGGCTCCTGAACGAGGATATGAATGGGCAATAAAGTTTAAAATGTGTTTTGTGCCAAATAATGGTGGCTGGAATCCCATAGGGCTCCCATCAGGGTTTTTAAAATTCATGATGGCCTTAGGGTCAAGGTTATGCCCATAATCATATTCCCAAAGGTAAAAATCATACATTCCAACAACCCCTAGAATCGACATTAAAATAAACCAGCCAATAAACCATTTATAGTTTGCAAAAATACCAATGAGTACGCCTAATGCTACCATAACCCCTATCACTATCGGAAAAATAGCGAATTCTGGAATAGATTCAGGAATATATTGCATTCCAACATAGTGATTCATTAAATTGATGTTCTTTATATCAAATTCATGAACATCGGCAAACTTGTTAATGTGAATATTCATTCCCAATGGAATTGGATACTGAGGCGCTTCCAAGGTAATATTCCATAAAGGTAATATAAAAAGGCCTGCCAATAGCAAGGACCCAATGACCATTAAAATTTTTGATTTTTTCATGTTTGACTAACTAAATAGGTTAAGAAGATATCATTTATCTATTGAGCTAAAATACATATGCATGTACAATTAAGTCATGATATTTATCACTATAAATGAAAACGGACAGCTGAAAAATCCACTGTCCGTTTTCTACAATAATTAACTTAACCTCAATATTTATACTATTCTACGTCAACAGCATCGCCGTCAAGCGTAAATGAAATAGGTACATTCGAACCTTTTTTAGAAACCCTGACATATCCTTGCATTTCCTGGTGTAAAGCTGAACAGAAATCTGTACAATAGAATGGCCAAACACCTTCTTGTTTTGGCTCCCAAATAAATGTTTCTGTTTGACCTGGCATGATCAACAATTCAGATGTATTCGCACCAATAATTGAAACTCCATGGGGTACGTCATAATCTTGTTCCAAGTTGGTAAAGTGGAAATACACTTTATCACCTACTTGAACACCTTCAATGTTATCCGGAGCAAAATGTGAGCGGATCATAGTGACATAAATGTGAACTTCATTTCCATCTCTAACCACTTTGGCTTCAGCCTCACTTTTAACAGCATGTGGGTGATTATTATCTTCTAATTTATAGAACTTCTTTGAATTCTTAGCTACGATGTCAGCAGGAATACCTGCAGCATAATGTGGTTCTCCAATGGTTGGGAAATCCAATAACAATTCCATTTTATCTCCAGTGATATCATATAACTGAGCAGACTGAGTAACCTCTGGCCCTGTTGGCAAGTATCTGTCTTTGGTGATTTTATTCATCGCCACAACATATTTACCAAATGGCTTTCTTGAATTACCACCTGGGATCATCAAGTGACCAACTGAGTAATACGTTGGTTTTCTATCTAAAACTTCCCATGTTCCTAATTTCCATTTTACAACTTCTGAAGAAATAAAGAAAGTTGTATAAGCGTTTCCTTTACCATCAAATTCAGTGTGAAGTGGTCCTAATCCTGGTTGTTTAACAGCTCCTGCTAAAGTAGCTTCATAAGATAAAATCGGGATACCATAAGCCTCACCGTCAAAATCTTCGTTTTCAATGGCTGCTAGCATTTTGCTAAAAGAATGAATCGTCAATTCAGCTGCAAGTTTTCCACTACCAACAATGTACTCACCACTTGGATCTACATCACAACCATGAGGAGATTTTGGAGTTGGCATAAAGTAAATGGCTCCTGGTACTTCGCTAGGATTTACTACAAGAACTTCTTTTATCATGGTAGAAGTAGCGCTGTGAGTATGCTCATCATATACGTTATGTGCGTAGTTAGTAGGAACTTTTGTTCCGCCTCCACCATTCACATAAGCTTCTATTTTCTTCCAGTTAATTGCAGCGATAAAATCCTTATCATTTTGTGAAGCATTAACCTCCAATAATGAATTTGCCTCTTCCGTATTATAAGTTGTAAAGAAGAACCATCCATGAGAGTCACCTCTTCCAGGATGTGAAAGGTCATAATCAAAACCTGGCATCATGATTTGGAATTTAATTTCCATCCTTCCGTCTTCAGGATCAACAGAAATAAAAGATAAGGCTCCTTTAAAATTACCTTTGTATTCAGCAATAGGCATATCTCTTTGTGGGAAAGGAACACTAAATCTGGTTCCGGCTACAACATATTCTGTATTTTCAGTAACAAATGATGAACTGTGGTTTCCAGCAGAGTTTGGAACTTCAATGATCTCTGTGGTCTCAAAAGTTGTCAAATCAATTTTAGCAATACGAGGTGTATTGTTACCATTGATAAAAATCCATCTTCCGTCTAATTCACCAGCGGTTTGAGATATATCCGGATGGTGTGAATCATCCCAAGGAATAAAGCCATGTGACGTATTCAACATAGGCTTAGTTTCTTCATTAAATCCCCATGCTTTTTCTGCATCTACTGAGAATACTGGTAT
>JAUXCI010000029.1 GCA_030618945.1 Flavobacteriaceae bacterium | reverse complement strand
CCTGGGCTGGTATAACCTTATACCTCCCTTTATTTGTGGCAGAACTTCAAGATACAGATGGTATTTGGATTGCCTTTGTTCAACGTTTTTTATTCGTCATGGCTCTGGCCATTCCATTTGATATAAGAGATGCATATTTTGATTTACCAGACTTGAAAACTTTACCGCAGCTTATTGGGATTAAAAATTCTAAAGTTGTGGCCATTTTGGCAATGGTCATTTTTGTCTTACTGGAATTATATAGGGTACAAGATATGGACGCGCCATTTATGGTGTTAATTTTAATAACAGTTTTGTCAATTGTATTGATTCTGGGATCCGTGGCCGGACAAAACAGGTTCTATAGTAGTTTTTTGGTGGAAAGTATTCCGGTGTTCTGGTATATTCTTCTATTGATCTTTGCTGATCAGCTTGTTTTCTAAGACTAAGATATCAACCTACTTTAATTCCCATTCTTGCTGCCATTTCCGACAAAATAGCATCCACCCAGAGTTGCATGGGAAGATGGTCTAAATCAGGAGCAATATGACAGCAGGTTAACAGCTATTAAAACAAATTTTTATAAAGTTTTGCTGTTCATTAAAACAGGATCAAGAAAAGAATTTTGACATTTTTTTTCTTTCCTCCTCAGCGAGTTGCGAATCAATTAAGATTCTTCCACTGTGCTCATCTGTGATAATTTTTTTTCTTGTTGCTATTTCAACCTGACGCTGTGGCGGGATTGTAAAGAATGACCCTCCTGATGCACCTCTTTCAATTGAAACTATGGCCAAACCGTTTCTCACATTTGATCTGATTTTTTGATAGGCTTTTAGCAACCTTTCATCAATCATCTTTCCGAATTCTTCAGATTTTTTATGAAGTAATGTTTCCTCTTTGGAAGTTTCTTCCATGATTGAATTAAGTTCATCTTGTTTGTGTTTAAGATGTGTTGTTTTGTCGTCTATTCTTTCTTGAGCAGCAGAAATAATCTCATTCTTTTGAGCAATTTTAACTTCAAATTCACGTATGTGTTTGTCGGCTAATTGAATTTCAAGATCCTGGTACTCAATTTCTTTTGATATTGAATCAAATTCTCTGTTATTTCTAACATTTTTTTGTTGCTCCAGATATTTTTTAGACATTGTTTTAGCTTCCTCAATATTATTCTTTTTATTGGCGATGCTAGTTTCAAGGTTTTCAATATCTGTACTGAAATTATTAAGTCTGGTTTGTAAACCTTCAATTTCATCTTCCAGGTCACTAACTTCCAATGGTAACTCTCCTCTTGTTCCTTTAATTTCGTCAATTCTTGAATCAATCAGTTGCAAATCGTATAGTGCTCTTAATTTTTCTTCAACTGTAACCTCTTTCTTTTTTGTCATTTCTAAAAATAATTGATAGGATTTGTATTGTGTTTCGATAAAATAATCCGACCTCCCAGTAAGGCAGGTGCAAAATTAGTAATTTTTTTCGTAAGATAGTCCACTAAAAGATTTTTTGTAAACTGTTCACTTTCATAATGTCCGATATCTGCCAAGAGGATTTTTTCTTCTGCTTTGTAAAAATCGTGGTACTTAAGATCAGATGTCACGTAAATGTCGGCATTAGCCTTAATGGCCTGATCTATTGCAAAGCTTCCTGAACCTCCCAAAACAGCTACGCGTTTAATTTTATTTGTAATAATTTCTGAGTGCCTGATCACTTTTGACCCAAAGATAGTTTTGAGCTGATCCAAGAAATGAGTTGTATCCATATCTGTATTCAAGTCACCTATCATACCCATCCCGATCCTGTCATGAACGTTGTCCAGTCCAACAATATCGTAGGCAACTTCTTCGTAGGGATGTGTTTTTAATAAGGTTTTAAGAATTTTAGCTTCGTTATGCTTTTCGAATATCATACTGATAAAGACCTCTTTAACCCTTTCCAACTTTCCTTTTTGACCAATGCTTGGGTTTGTGAGTTCATCACCAATATATGTACCTTCTCCTTCTACGTTGAAACTACAGTTGCTGTAATTACCAATATGACCAGCTCCATTGCTAAATAAAGCCTCACGGACCTCATCAGCGCTATTTTCGGGAACATAAGTAGTGAGCTTTTTAAGATGTCCTTTTTGAGGTAAAAGTATTTGGTAGTTTTCAAGCCCAATCATTTCCGCCATTTTGGCTGATACACCAAAAAAAGAATTGTCAAGTGCCGTATGCATGGCATAGATGGCAATATCATTTTTTATGGCTTTGATAACCACTCTCTCCACATAATTACTTCCGTTAAGTTTTTTCAGCCCTTTAAAAACAATTGGATGAAAACTGACGATAAGATTGCAATTATTTTCAATCGCCTCATCCACAGTTATTTCAAGACAATCTAAAGTTACCAGTACACCTCTAACAGTTTGATCAGGATTACCTACAAGAAGCCCTACATTATCAAAGTCCTCAGCATAGTTCAATGGGCACAATTCCTCAATTTGGTCGGTTATGTTTTTTATTCTTATCATGGTTTTGAAATGAATTGGTTTAAAAAATCACTGACAGCTGCCCAATAAGCTGCCTCACTCAGATTGCTTTCCCAAAGAGCCTTGGACCCATGTTTTCCCTCGGTATCAGGAAGGAAAAATGATTTTTTTGATTTGACATTCGCATATATGGACTTCCAATTGTCATATTCGCTTTTTGCTGATGTCACAAAAACAGGGACAGTTACTCGAGAAGCATAGTTGTTAATTTCTTTTCCGTTGATCTTAAAGTATTCACCAGGTGCAAAAGCGAGTAGTCCGCTCAAATTATCGTGATGTTCACTACCCATATAAAACATAATGGCAGCAGAATAAGAACTGCCCCATAGGATGAGTTTACTTGGTTTTATGCCGTGTTTTACATACAAATAAGCGGCTTCAATATCCGCCAAAGCGTCTAGGTATTCGGTCGGTTTATTTTGCTTAACAGCTTCTTTATTTGTTTGATTTATAATATTATTTACTTGATTTCCAGACCGTTGATCAACAGCTAAACAGTTAAAGCCCATGGCATTTAATTTTGGGGCTATACTCAGGTATTCGCCTCTACTATATCCTGCCTGGTGGTAAAGAATGATAAACGGGGCTTGATCATCATGGGCCATATATAAATCAGCAGTTATTTCTAAGCCATCACTTGCATTAAAATGTATGGTTTCCCCATTGAAGTCGTCTGACGTTTGGGCTACGATAATTGAAAAGGTGAATAAAAAGCACAAGGAAACTAGCAAATTCTTCATAGTTTAAGGATGGTATTTATGGATTAAAGTTAAGGATATTTTTATTCCCAAAAACGGCCTGTATTTGATTATAATTGAAAGACAAACCTTTTAACTTCAGGTTTTTAAGAAATAAATTTGCCAAGAGCACTTTTTTTAGCTGGAAAAAATGAAATATTATTTGAAAAAAGCTTTTGAATTCTCCCAGTGTACATCCATTTGCTCAAGACTCAGATCATGAAGGTTTTTCCCCTCATTTTTTACTTCTTGTTCAAGGTATTGAAAACGTTTGATAAATTTTTTATTGGTTCTCTCGAGTGCACTTTCAGGATCCACGTCAATAAAGCGCGCATAATTGATCAGTGAAAATAGCACGTCACCAAATTCAGCCTCCGTCTTTACCTGATCAGCACGTCTCACTTCATGCTGAAGTTCTTCGATCTCTTCTTTAACCTTGTCAAGCACCTGTCCTGAATTATCCCAATCAAAGCCCGAACTAGCCGCTTTGTCCTGAATTCTGCTTGCTTTTACCATTGCCGGTAGCGACTTTGGCACGCCTTCTAATACCGACTTTTTACCTTCTTTTAATTTTAGTTGCTCCCAGTTTTTAGCCACATCTTCCTCGGTTTCTGCCTTAACATTGCCAAATACATGTGGGTGCCTGAAGATCAATTTTTCATTGATTCCATCAATAACTTCAAGCATGCTAAACTCTTTTGATTCAGCCGCAATTTTGGCATAAAAAACGATATGAAGCAGCAAATCTCCGAGTTCTTTTTTGATTTCATTGAGATCCTTGTCAAGAATGGCATCACCTAATTCATATGTCTCTTCAATAGTAAGATGCCTTAATGATTCCATGGTTTGTTTTTTATCCCATGGACATTTTTCTCTAAGTTCGTCCATGATGTCTAAAAGCTCACCAAAAGCCTTAAGTTGATTTTCTCTAAGCGACATATTTAAGCTAAATTGAATTAATTTTATTCCTCTTCTTTTGCTTCTTCCTCAAGTTCTTCTTTTATACTTGAGAAATCAAATTCTGCATCTACCAAAGCATTATACCAGGAAATTACTTTTTTAATGTTTGAAGCGTAAACCCTTTCTTGATCATACTCGGGAAGAACAGCACTAAAATATTCCAATAATGCAGCTTTATCTGATTTTGGGTCAATGGATTTTTTACCATCTTCTTTTTCATGAATATTTAAAAATACCTGCTTTAACGGCACTTCTTCTTCATAAGTATAGATTGCAATATCATTTAAGGTGCTGATATTATTCATATTATTAACAGGTATTCTTTTTTTATCTGTCAAGGACTCTACAATTACACCCGATTTTGATTGAGTAATAATCTGATATAACCCCGGTTTACCTGAAATGGCAATTAATTTTTCTAATTTCATATTTATTGATTCTATTTTTTTTGTTTTGGAAATTTCATTCTATAATCTACGTCAACAATACCTTTGGAAATATTTTCCAACTTCTTCTTTAACAATCTTTTTTTCAAAGTTGATAATTTATCTGTAAAAAGAATTCCTTCTATATGGTCATACTCATGTTGAAATATTCTTGCAGCCAAGCCATTTAATGACTCCTTTCTTTTCTCAAAATTTTCATCTACATATTCTATGTGGATTGTTTCATTTCGGTAGACTTCTTCATTGATATTCGGAATACTTAGGCATCCTTCATTAAAAGCCCATTCATCACCCTCTTCTTCAATAATCTCTGGGTTGATAAAGGTCTTATTAAAATTTTTCAGAAAATCTCTTTCTTCTACGTCCAATTCTTCATTTTCAGAGAAAGGTGAAGCATCAATCAAAAACAATCTGATCTCCTTTCCAATTTGAGGCGCGGCCAGACCAACTCCTTGAGCATTCTTCATGGTCTCACGCATATTGACAATAATTTCCTCCAGATTTGGATAATCTTTGGCTATTTCTTTCCCTACCTTTCTCAGTACCGGGTCTCCATAAGCTACAATGGGTAATATCATAGGTCTTTATTTTTCTTTGTAAAGATAACTTTGTAATATGATTGTGGCGCTGATTTGATCAACCAAGGCCTTGTTTTGTCTTTGTTTCTTGCTCAGTCCGCTATCTATCATGGTTTGAAAAGCCATTTTTGAGGTAAAGCGTTCATCTACTCTTTTTATAGGAATCTGTGGAAATTTCTTCTTTAATTTATCAATAAAGGGGAGAATCAATTTCTCGATCTCTGAAACCGTATAATCCATTTGTTTTGGTTCTCCAATCAAAAACAGTTCCACCTTTTCATTTTTTAAATAATTTTCCAAAAATTCAAAAAGAACATCCGTATCAATGGTGGTAAGACCTGAAGCAATAATCTGCATATCATCAGTTACGGCAATACCAGTTCTTTTTTTACCATAATCCAGGGCAAGTATTTTAGACATACTTCTTAAATTTTTGCAAATTTACCTTTTTTTTAGTTTAAAAGAATAGAAAAAAAACTGATATTTTCATTTGTGCTTTTTTATATTTGCGACTAAATATAGCCTTATGAATGAATTACGTCAAATAATAGAAAATGCCTGGGACAATCGAGAGCAATTAACCGAATCTAAGGTACAGGAGGCCATTAGAAAGGTCATTGACTTACTGGATACTGGAGAACTAAGAGTGGCAGAACCTGTTAATGATGAATGGCAAGTGAACGAATGGGTAAAAAAAGCGGTTGTGTTGTATTTTCCAATTCAGAAAATGGAAACCTTGGAAGCCGGTATTTTTGAATACCACGATAAAATTCCGTTAAAAAGCGGTTATAAAGAAAAAGGCATAAGGGTAGTCCCGCACGCTGTAGCAAGATATGGGTCGTATATTTCAAAAGGGACGATTTTAATGCCAAGTTATGTAAATATAGGAGCCTATGTTGATGAGGGAACCATGGTGGACACCTGGGCAACTGTGGGTAGTTGTGCTCAAATTGGTAAGAATGTTCATTTAAGCGGAGGAGTGGGCATTGGAGGAGTGTTGGAACCATTACAAGCGGCTCCAGTAATTATTGAAGATGGTGTTTTTGTTGGATCACGTTGTATTGTAGTTGAAGGTGTAAGGGTAAAAAAGGAGGCTGTTTTAGGCGCGAATGTTGTATTGACGATGAGTACTAAAATTATAGATGTAACCGGAGATGAACCAGTCGAAACAAAAGGAGTTGTTCCTGCACGTTCAGTAGTGATCCCTGGAAGTTATACGAAGACATTTAAGGCTGGTGATTATCAGGTTCCTTGTGCCTTGATTATTGGAACAAGAAAAGAAAGTACGAATAAAAAAACCTCTTTAAATGACGCCTTACGCGAATATAATGTAGCGGTTTAAGTATTGTTTTTTATGCAACTATGATTTCTTTTTGTCTCGGATCTTTTTTTTGAGATTTGCCCTGCGATTGTATTTGCTTATGAATTTTTGATTCTCCTCCAACATCTTAGAATAAACGATCTCAAAAGGCTGATGAATTAATTTAGCATATTCATCACTCATAATTCTTATCATTTCTTTATCCGTCGTTAATTTGGAAAAATTCTTAATTCTTGCATCTAAATCAAGTTCGAAAAAACTCATCCGGTTCAAATCGATTAAATAAAAATCATATTGATCCTGATTCTTTACTATCAGGGTATTTCCCGGAGAGTGATCTTTAAAGAAAATGCCAGCTTCATGAATAGAGAAGGTAAAACGTGTAAACTGCCTTAAGATATTTTCAAAATCAGGATACCTTGGAACGGATCGCAACTCTCTGAAAGTTAGGTTATAATCTAATTGTTCGCTAAAATAATAACTTCTTTTAAAGGCAAAAAAAGTGGTGAATTCAAAATACGCCATAGGCTTTGGCGTACCAATTTTTTTATCTGATAAAACACATGCGTATTCAAAAGAACGTTGCGCTTTTGAGGGCCTAAAAAATTTGTAAATAAATTGATTGAGTAAATGAGGAATTTTAAAGGACTTGACATTTATGGTCTGTCCCTTTACTTCAAAGGATTTAATTAAATTTCTACCCCTGTCATCTATGACTTTACCTTGAGAATTAAAATTATTAATAATCTCCAGATAATCTTTTTTATTCAAGGTTGAATCAGGATGTATTTTGCTATTTACAGACATTAAATTTATGATATATTTTTTGGACTTTTTATCCCCAAATATTTTTATGTGTTAAAGAATCTAATTTAGACGCGCTATTAATAAGGAAATGAATTTTTAAGCAATTCCAAATCTATCTTTATTTCATAAGGCTCAAACACTTTAATAATATCATTAAGATTATTAAATTTATTGATTTTTACGGGCCCTTTAACTGACCTGCCCACGGAATGAAAATAATCTTGAAATTTAAAGTGACCATCTTCAAACGGTTTTTCAAATTCAATCCAAACAGATGGTATTTTATAAGCATCTGCAATAATGATTCCGTGTAGTGAGCTCGATATTATTTTTTCACATGACAGCATCTCATCAACCACATTTAGTGGGTATTTGTTTTGAACATCAATGATTTTTATGTCAGATTGATTTAAAAACTCAAGCCTGAGCCAAGCATCACTTTTATCATTAAAATGCGGAATTATTCCTAATTTATATTTTTTTATTTTATCTGTTGAAGGGTGAATTTCAGGAAGTAATAAAGCTGGGTCGCCAAAAATTTCAGGGCAGGCTATTCCTTGTTCGATCAATTTTTTTCTTGTCAAAGGGCCTCTTACGGCCGATATGATTTTTGGGGTTTGCTGGCATTTGGCATTCTTTGAGATCAATCCACTTCCCCAAATGATTGATTTGTCGGTACATCGTTGGAGTATGGACCCAATCATAAAGTAGTGTTCAAATTTTTTGCAATTTCTTTTGGAAATTCGTTTAACTTCTTTAGATCCAAAATGCTCTGCTATAAGCGGATTTAGAATATCGCCTAGGTTATCTCTATGTTTGTCATACGAAAGAAAAACTTGATCTTCGTTGATGTTTGTATTCCATGGAAATCTAAAAGCCATTTCTTATTCGAATGATATTATGAGGAATCGAAATTAGTGATAATTTCAGACAAAAGGTGGTTTGAAGAATGTGTTTTTTTGAAGTAAAGTTGAATTTATCAATAAGTTTCCATATATTTTTTTGAAATGAATATCTGATTTCTAATTAGTTAGATTGAGTATATGTTTGCTTGGTGTAATTATTCTTGACTGCATGCATTAAAAGCTGTTAACTTAAAAGTAAATTGGGTTTGGATAAGAAAACAATTGTTAATTTTACAGCCGAGATTTTAATCGTGATTTCTTCTGAATAAAACACACGAAAGCTAATTAAAGAATGATAACCGCCATCATACCGACTTTAAATGAAGAAAGCTTTATAGAGGAGGCTCTCGCATCGGTATCATTTGCCGATGAAATAATTGTGATCGACTCGTTTAGCACGGATAGAACCATTGATTTGGCAGAGAAACATCAGGTGAGAATTATTCAAAGAAAATTTGACAATTTTTCAAATCAGAAGAATTATGCGATTGATCTTGCAAAACACGAATGGATATATATATTAGACGCTGACGAAAGAGTTTCACCTCGTTTAAAAAAAGAAATATTGACTTTGGTTAAGCATCCGATGAATTATGTAGGTTTTTATATCTATAGAAACTTCTATTATAAAGAGACTAATATAAGATTTGGAGGTTGGCAAACCGACAAGGTCATACGTCTGTTTAAGAAGGATGAATGTAGTTATGATGGTAAACTTGTTCATGAGAAAATAATATCAAAAGGAGAAATTGGGTTTTTAAAGAATAAGATTGACCATTTTTCTTTTAGAGATATTGATCAATATTCCAGGAAACTGGATCTATATGCGGGTCTTCAAGCAAGAGAAATACTGTTGGCCAAGAAGAGAATTCCACGGATTCATCGATTGATCAAACCTGGGTTTAGATTTTTAGTATTGTATCTTATAAGGTTTGGATTCCTCGATGGGAAAAAGGGTTTTAGATTAGCTAAAATTCATGCTGAAGCAGTGAAAAAGCGGTATGAGAAATTGGACTTGTTAAAATCCAAGGGCTCTTTTTGATTGAATCGGATGGGGGATAAAATGATTAAAAAAGTTAAATGAAAACAGAGATTGAAAACGCTATCAAAGTTTTAGCCTCCGGCGGTACATTAATCTATCCAACAGATACGATTTGGGGTTTGGGTTGCGACGCTACGAATGAAACAGCAGTAGCTAAGGTTTTTGATCTGAAACAGCGGTCAGAGAGTAAGAGCCTGATCATTTTAGTAGATAGTATAAGTATGTTACAACAATATATCTCTAATATTCCTGATAAAATACCAAGCTTTTTAAATAAAACAAAGAGGCCAACTACAGTTATTTACAATCATCCTGATGGATTGGCCAGGAATGTGGTTGCCTCAGACAATACTGTTGCTGTCAGAATCGTTCAAAACGAATTTTGCAAAGCCTTGATAAATAAATTTGGCGGACCAATTGTGTCAACTTCTGCTAATTTTAGCAATGAGCCTTCTCCTGCACGATTTGATGAAATTGATCCTTTACTTTTGAAACAAGTAGATTATATAGTAAATTTGCCGGCGGTTGAATCTAAAAACACCGCTTCTCAAATAATAAAAGTAGGCGATCTTGGAGAGATCGAATACATCAGAAAATAATATGCCCGAATCAACGCCAAATTACCAATCAGCTATTTCGTTACCAGTTTTTGAATATATTTCTTCAGCTGCTGTAGCCTTGAATACAGACAGCTATGTAATAGGAGGCTTTGTAAGGGATTTTATATTGAAAAGATCAAAGTCCAAGGACATTGACATTGTGGCAGTTGGTAGTGGTATTGAACTGGCCAATAAAGTAGCCGAGTTGTTGCCTCGAAAGCCAAAGGTGCAAATATTCAAAACTTATGGCACAGCCATGTTAAAGTTTGATCAGCTTGAAATAGAATTTGTAGGAGCGAGGAAAGAATCTTATGAAAGGCACAGTAGAAACCCTATAGTGGATAGTGGAAGTTTGAAGGATGATCAGAACAGGAGAGATTTCACTATCAATGCCATGGCTATTAGTCTGAACAAAGATAATTTTGGAGTATTACTTGACCCCTTCAACGGACTTGGTGATTTAGCGCGTAAATTGATTAAAACACCTCTTGATCCGGATATTACTTTTAGTGACGATCCGTTAAGAATGATGCGGGCCATCCGCTTTTCGAGCCAGTTAAATTTTAAGATTGATAGTGATTCCCTTGATTCCATAACCCGAAACGCAAAACGTATTCAAATTGTAAGTCAGGAAAGGGTAGTGGAAGAGCTTCACAAAATCCTTATGAGTGATCAACCCTCAATAGGTTTAAAACTTTTGCATGAAACCGGGTTGATGAATTTTATTTTGCCTGAGCTTTCTGACCTCAAAGGTGTTGAGCAAATTAAAGGGCAGAAACACAAGGATAATTTTTACCACACCTTACAGGTGGTTGATAATATATCTAAGAAGACGGATAAGCTTTGGCTTAGGTGGGCCGCATTATTGCACGATATAGGTAAAGCTCCTACCAAAAATTTTGACAAGAAACTTGGCTGGACCTTTCATGGTCATGAATTTGTTGGATCAAAAATGGTTAAAAAAATATTCATTCGGTTAAAGATGCCTTTGAATGAAAAAATGAAGTACGTTCAAAAAATCGTTATGATGAGCTCCAGACCAGTTATCATAGCTGATAATGTAACAGATTCTGCAGTGAGAAGGCTTATTTTTGATGCTGGAAATGATTTAGATGATTTGATGATCCATTGCGAGGCGGATATTACCACGAAAAATCTAATAAAGGAAAAGCAGTACCTAAATAATTTCGCATTAGTACGACAAAAAATTAAGGAAGTTGAAGAACGGGATCATGTTAGAAATTTTCAACCCCCCATTACTGGCGAATTAATTATGCAAACATTTGATTTAAGTCCTTGCAGGGAAATAGGTATTATAAAAGACGCTATTAAGGAAGCCATATTAGAAGGTGAAATATCCAATGATTACGACGAAGCATTCAGCTTTATGCTAAAAAAGGCCGCTGCTATTGGCTTAAAAAGATAATTATTTTGTAAATCCTGAATTGTTATTCTAAGATATTTCTTGAAATTACCAGTTTTTGAATTTCGGTTGTGCCTTCACCTATGGTGCATAGTTTAGCATCTCTATAAAACTTCTCAACCGGAAAATCTTTGGTATAACCATAACCTCCATGAATTTGTAAGGCTTCATTTGCCACTCTCACACAAACTTCAGAGGCATACATTTTGGCCATGGCTCCGATTTTAGTCATTTTTTCACCTTTGATCTTTAGATGTGCAGCTTTATGCAATAATAATTCTGAAGCCTCTATTTCAGTAGCCATATCGGCAAGTTTAAAACCAATAGCTTGGAATTTACCAATAGCTTGGCCAAATTGCTCTCTTTCTTTAGAATATTTAAGAGCGGCTTCAAAAGCTCCTTTGGCTATACCGAGTGACAGCGCTCCAATTGAGATTCTTCCACCATCTAATACCTTCATTGACTGAATAAATCCTTCGCCAACTTTTCCAAGAATATTCTCCTTAGGAACTCTGCAATTGACAAATATCAACTCGGCGGTCTCAGAGGCTCTCATTCCCATCTTGTTTTCTTTTCTACCAGAAGAAAAGCCAGGAGTTCCTTTTTCAATTACGAAAGCGGTCATGCCTCGTGAATCACCCTTGTTGCCGGTTCTTACAATAACTACTGCAACATCACCACTAATTCCATGGGTGATGAAATTTTTCGCACCGTTAATGATATAAGAATCGCCATCTTCCACAGCTGTTGTGCTCATGCCACCCGCATCACTACCGGTGTTGTGCTCTGTGAGTCCCCAGGCGCCAATCCATTCTCCATGGGCTAATTTTGGTAACCATTTTTGTTTTTGGGCTTCATTTGCAAATTCAAGGATATGATTTGTACATAACGAGTTATGGGCTGCCAAGGATAATCCTATAGATGAATCAACTTTTGAAATCTCTTCGATCACCGTGATATACTCGTGGTAATCCATTTCACTGCCTCCATATTCATGCGGAACCAACACCCCCATATATCCCATTTCACCTAATTTGTGAAAAAGATCTTCCGGAAAGGTTTGATGCTCATCCCAATCCATCATAAATGGTTTGATATGTTTTTTAGCAAAATCTCTGATGGAATGTGCTATTGTAAGCCGAGTGTCTGAAATTTCAAAATTCATAGTAGCCTTTTTATTGCGCGGACAAATATAAGGCTATTCTATCAAATTTTTCTATTGGAAAAGAGTCAATTTCTTTCAATTCTTCCAAGTCATTAAATAGAATATTTTCATCTCTGTAGTTACAAATTCTTTGGGTGAGTTTATAATCTATATAAGGGGTTTTAAGGATTTCTTTAAAACTGGCTGAGTTGATGTCGATCTTTTGGATAAGCGGCTTTTCAATCACTTGAAACCTTTTCAAGATTTGATCACCAACTTCTTTGTCTAAATAA
This sequence comes from Flavobacteriaceae bacterium, assembly GCA_030618945.1. Classification (GTDB taxonomy): domain Bacteria; phylum Bacteroidota; class Bacteroidia; order Flavobacteriales; family Flavobacteriaceae; genus Lutimonas. The sequence goes on along the minus strand of JAUXCI010000029.1, from coordinate 2,493 downwards.
TATACTTCAAAGAGCTGATCATCTTCATAAAAGCCTTGTAATTTATTTCTGTAGGCAATGATTCTTTTTGCGAGTTTATCACTTACTCCATTTATGCGGCTGAGTTCTTGGAAAGTAACATTATTGAGTTCTTCTATTTTCTCGGGTGAGGAGGTCTCAGTTTGGTTCAATGTCTTTTTTTTGCTTTGATCATTCTTGTTTTTTTGGGTCCATTCAGGAAATTTGAAACGAGGTGACATGATGTTTAACAAACTGTCACTAACGCCAGTGACTTGTTGAAACTCTCTTACTGAATTTGCATATTTCCCTTTTTCTCTAAAGATGAGTAATCGGTCTATTTCTTGCTCAGACATTCCCATTTGATAGGCTCTGAAATCTGTAAGGAAGTTTGGGTTAAACCGGTAAGTGCGTTGAGCTATACTGTCCTTATTGATCTTTTTTAAAGAATCAATTTTATGTTGAAAACCATAGAATTCATCTTTGTCAATTTGCTGATTTTCATCGACTGAAAAGTCAACAAAAAACAAGATGAGTTGCAATAATATCAAGGTGGATACCAAAAATAAAATCCCATTTCTTTGGCGTTTGTTATACCAGAAATGGGATTCAAATAATTTCATGTATATGATTTACGCTCTTATGGCCGTCAAATATCTTTTTAATTGTTTTTTAACTACTGGGAAAAGGAAGAATAATCCTATCATATTTGGGAATACCATGGCAAAAATCATTGCGTCTGAAAAATCCCAAATAGATTTCATACTTGCAGCAGCTCCTATAACGACAAACATTAAAAAAATCAATTTATAAGTAAGGTCAGCAACTTTTCCTCTTCCAAATAAATATTTCCATGATTGCAATCCATAATAAGACCATGAGATCATCGTGGAAACAGCAAATAACACTACGGCAACTGTTAGGAAGACGTTAGAGTATGGTATATACTGTGCAAAAGCTTTGGATGTAATTCCAGCTCCTTCATAAGAAACACCATCAATAAAAACGGCTCCGGTACCATCTCCTCCGTATTCAAAAGCACCACCAAAATTAAATATGATAATGACCAAGGCTGTCATTGTACAGATAACTACGGTATCAATAAAGGGCTCCAACAAAGCAACTAAGCCTTCAGAAGCAGAATATTTGGTTTTAACGGCTGAATGCGCAATTGAGGCAGAACCTGCACCAGCTTCATTCGAAAATGCAGCTCGTTTAAAGCCTACTAAAAGGACTCCTATAAGTCCTCCAATACCAGCCTTCATCGTAAAGGCCTCTGTCACGATTAGACTTAAAGCATTGTCTAATAAACTGATATTAGCCCCGATAATATAGATACAAGCTATGAAATACAAAACTGCCATAAAAGGCACAATTTTTTCCGTTACAGATGCAATCCTTTTGATTCCACCTATAATAATAATACCAACCAGGATTGCTAAAACCACTCCTATGATTGCCCCTGCACTGCTGCTTTCCAAGCCCATTAATTCTTTTAATACAATAGTAGCCTGATTAGACTGAGCGGCGTTTCCACCTCCAAAGGAACCTCCAATACAGAATATTGCAAACAAAACTGCAACCACTTTACCGGCATTTTTAAACCCCTTTTCCTTAAGTCCTTTTGAAATATAATACATTGGGCCTCCATATACCGTTCCATCTGGACCTACATCCCTGTATTGAACCCCTAAGGTGCATTCTACGAATTTTGTTGACATTCCCAGTAAACCGCAAACGATCATCCAAAATGTTGCGCCCGGTCCTCCCAGGGCAATGGCTAAAGCAACACCAGCGATGTTACCATTACCAACTGTACCTGACACAGCTGTGGCAAGTGCCTGAAAATGAGTTACTTCACCATCTTTACTTTCGTCTTCAATGGTATCTTTAATATCTCCGTCGATCGCTAGTTCAGGATCTCCGACCTCATGATGATCAACATGGTCATATTTACCCCTTACCACGTTTATTGCGGTATGAAAATATCTGAAATTTGGAAAGCCAAAATATATGGTAAAAAATAGGGCCGAGGCCACTAATAAAATGAGCACAAATGGGGTTCCAAATACGTTGAAAAATATTATTCCTGAAATAAAATCAGAAAAAGGTTTAAACGCTTCATCTATCCTTTGATCAAGGCCCTTTTCTTGGGCGAAGGTGATAAATGGAATGAAAATCAGCAGTAACGGAAGTATTTTTCTTAACATGAGTGTATGTGGTATTTTGAATTTGAATCGCAATATCTAAAAAATTATAGCCAGAGGCAAAGAAAATGAGATAAAATATAAGAATACCTTACCCATTCTATTTGAATTCAATACAATTACGGGTTTATCTTATTTCAATAAAATCAGCTAATAAATGTCATAGGAACCCACCTCCTTGTTTGTCGTTTCCGTTTCTATTTTTCCTGTATCTATTTTTATTTTTGCTATGCCCAAAGCGGAGTTGAATGCTTGAATCAAGTTTCTTTTTAAGTCGGAGGCCAAGCGG
>JAUXCI010000277.1 GCA_030618945.1 Flavobacteriaceae bacterium | reverse complement strand
CCGAGTTTGAATTGGAGATTTTATACGGAGTTAAAATATTAAATAGAATTGGCTTGACTGCATACATCAGAAATAATTTTAATACTGACACCTATATTTTTCAGTTTATAAATTCTATCTACTTTTAATTAGGCTAAAAAATCAAAAAGACACTACATATCATAATAAAGCATGTCATCTCTATTATACTATTGATAGGTTTAGCTACACCTTTATTTGGCCAACAAACTGTTTTTAGAAAAAAGTTGTTCTTCGGTGTTGAATACAATAATGAAGAAATTGTGGACTCAACCAATTACTTGTTCAACTTAGCAAAACTGTATGAACTTGAAGATGACTCACTTCTCTTGAGAAAACAAATTGTTCGACCTTCTCGAAAAGAATCGAGCTATGATAAAATTTATTACTGGTCGACAATTGCTGTCATTCCAAGTACCAATAACTTAATAAATTCTAAAAAAAACAAAAAAACAATTAATGAAGGGCATTTCCTACCTTACGAATCAAATAGTTACTATGGTACGGATCCCATTTTAAAATCACCATTCTCAAGATTATGGTCGCCCTTAAGACGAGGTGTTCAATATTTGGATAAAAGCATTGGTTTAAGCATGCATCCTTTAGCCCTGACCTATTTTGGTTTTAGCCCAAGCGTGATGGATGGAAAACCTTCTGTATCTGGCTTTATTGGTGCTGAAATTTACTCCAATTGGCTAATTGCAAATACGAAGAAATGGGGTGTTACAAATTTTACGTTTGAGATAGGGTACAAACAGAATATTACCAATGAAAGCCCTGATTTAGGAAGTTCAGTTGGTTCTAATATTACTAGCAATGTAACTGTAAGCAACAGTGCTCCGATAATAGGGGATTTTTATATCACCCAAGCTATATTGTCAAACAAAATATTTGTTTCTGTGGGCCGGATCACCCCCTGGTACTATTACGCATATAACACATTTACAGATGACGAACTTACCAGAGCATTTAATAGTTTACTTAATGGCGGGGCGTATCTGCCCGAAGGAGGCGGTAATTCAACTAAACCAGGATTTGGAGTTCGGTATCTAATAAACAAACATTTCTATTTAAACTTTGTATTAACTAACCCAAACGGGGCAGATGCAGCTTTTGATTTTAGGGTATTTAATCCAGATTTTCATTTTATGGCTTCTGAAATAGGCTATGTGTATTCCTTCCAAAACCAATTGGAAGGAAGGCTTTCTTTAGGGGTGCATCATGGGTTAAAACGAAATTTCACCGATCAAAATAACTACGATGGTTTTGGTTTTAATGTATTGCTACAGCAAGAGCTTACACCTAAGGGATATACGCCCTATGTAGGGGCTTATGCTCAAGCGGCTTATTCAGACCCTACTATTTCGAAAGTGAATCAACAATATTCTATGGGAATGAATATTGACCATTTTTTACATCGAAGAAATGATGGTATTGGTGTAGGGATGGGAATCACAAAACCTTCGAATATACAATTTAGAACGGAGTTTTTTATGGACATGTTTTATCGATTACAGTTAACCCAGTCAGCGCAATTAACCCTTGATGTCCAACTATTTGTAAACCCAACTAATCCAGAGCAACAAGAAAACTTTGCAAGCATTTACAGTCTTAGATATTTATTTTCTATATAGGAGGCCTATATGGCAAGGCTGCAATAATTAGAATACGAAACGTAAAGCTCTTATAATATGAATAAGACAATTAAAAAAAAGAAAGGTTACTTCATCGTCAAACTTGGCATAAGAATTTTATTGTTTCTTGTGTTACTTTTTATAGGCCTAACTGTTTACATATATACACATCGAGACCAACTGGAAGAATACATTATTGAATATGTGGATCAAACACAACCTGGAAAATTATCATTGGATAAAATTAATTTTTCTCCATTTGCAAATTTTCCTCATATTTCTCTCAATATAGAAAATCTATCTTACTACAGCACAAAGACTGATTTTGAAACCCTAAAAGAACCAATGCTTACGGTTGAAACGGTTATACTTTCTTTTGATTTGAAGGAATTGCTCAACAATAAATTAAGTATCAAAGAAATAAAAATGAAGAATGGCAGCATTAACTATATAAATGTACCCGATTCCTTAGCTACCGAAAAAAGTAACGAAATGATAGTTACAGACAGCACCTCCGAGGCAATGAATTTCGATATAGACCTACAAGAATTTTCAATACAAAATTTTCGGTTCAACGTCGCTGATACCAATCATCATTTTAAAAGCAGTGTAGTTGTCGATAAATTAAAACTGCAATTTTCTCATAATAACGCAGGCGTTGATAATTTGAACCTTTCTATTGATTTAAGTTTAGAAGAAATGCAGTTTGGGCTAAGAAAATTTGAATTTAATAAGCAAATCAGTATTAAGGCCGATGCACAATTATTAGAAAATGAAAAACAAATAACTCTGAATCAGGCTCAATTATTATATGATGACTTCCTCTTGAATTGTTCAGGAAATTATGACTACGGGGATCGTGATAGTCTGTTTCTTGCATTTGAGGCATCTGATAAAAATCTAACCCTCTTTTCCTTGTTGATAAAAAATCAATTAATCAGTGAAGATTTGAATGTGATAAAGAAAGGTAATATTAAATTGTATGGCGATATTAAAGGCAGCCTTACCAAGGGAGTACCAATGCTTAATGTGAATTTGGTGCTTGATGATTTTCATATTGAAATTCCCGGAGAGGATGTAGCTATAAAAGATTTAGGATTTAATTTGTTTTGCTCAACAGGAGGTCAGCCTGATTTTGCCAAATCTGTAATTGAATTGGCTAACCTTAGAGGTGTACTGCCTGGAGGAGGCATTGACGGCTTTTTAAGGGTAGACAATTTCAAATCCCCGATCATAACAAGTGATCTCAGTCTGGAATTAGATGTTCAAGATCTTGATAGAGTTTTTAAAATTAAAAATATTGATAGCCTGGGAGGAATTCTGAAATTTAAAGCATCTGTAAATCAATTGAACATTTTAGAAAATATTGATCACTTAACTGAAAATGAAATATACCAGCTTGAATTAAAGGATTTCAGGTTTAAAATAACTGGAGTTACACATTTAATTGATGATCTGGACGCATCAATTAAGTATGATTCGGGAGATTATTTACTCGAAAAATTTCACATTCAAAATCGATCTAACAACATTAACCTGACAGGTGAGATAACTAATCTGGAGTATCT
>JAUXCI010000248.1 GCA_030618945.1 Flavobacteriaceae bacterium | reverse complement strand
GTCGATTTTGAGTTGGAAAAGAATTCAGATTCAGGAATAATTAGCAATATTCACGTTAGGAAAAATTATATAGTTAGAAAATCTGTCAATCTTTCTAAGCAAACTCATATAATAGCCGCCAATATTGACCTGGCTTTTCTTCTAGTTACCCTTGACCATCCTCCTACCTTCCCTTCATTTATTGATAGGTTTTTGGCTACCGCTGAAGCTTACCATATCAGAGCCGTTCTATTATTCAACAAAATTGACCTCAATAATGAGGAGCTCGATCAAAAGAAAAACAGACTTATTGGGATCTATCGTGATATTGGTTATACATGTCTCGAGATTTCGGCCACAGAAAACATCAATGTATCACAAGTCAAAGAACTGATGTTAGGGAAAATAAGCATGTTTTCAGGTCATTCTGGCGTGGGTAAATCAACGCTCATCAATAGCATCGCGCCTGATTTAAAACTTAAGACTGCAGAAGTTTCGGTTCAGCACAAACAAGGGCAACACACAACAACCTTTGCCGAAATGTTTGCCCTCCCTACTGATCCGGAAAGTTATATTATTGATACCCCTGGTATAAAAGGATTTGGTGTGGTAGACTTTGAAGACAATGAGATCAGTAATTTTTTTCCCGAGTTTTTTAAATTAAAACATTTGTGTAAATTCAATAATTGCCTTCACGTAAACGAGCCCAAATGCGCAATTAAAAATGCTCTTGAACAAGGCCAAATTGCCCCTTCCAGGTATAAAAGTTATTTGCAAATTCTAGAAGGAGATGAAGAAAACTACAGAACAAATATTTATGAATTTTAATACAGCTGTAAATAGATGAAAGCAGTTATCCAAAGAGTCGCTTATGCCACGGTAACAGTAGAATTTAGCTTGATCAGTAAAATTGACAAGGGACTTCTTGTATTGATTGGCATTTCTCCCGACGATACGCTAGCAGACATATTATGGCTCTCAAACAAAATCGCAAACCTTAGAATATTTAATGATGATCAAGCTATAATGAACAAGTCCTTGATCGACATTGATGCGAATGCTATAGTTGTAAGTCAATTTACTTTATTGGCCAAGACCAAAAAAGGAAACCGGCCATCATACATCGGTGCGGCCGGGCCGGATATAGCCATTCCTTTATACGAACAATTTATTCAAGAATTTGAAAAGCTTTTGCAAAAAAAAGTTGGGACAGGAATTTTTGGCGCTGACATGCAGATTGATCTTCAAAATGATGGCCCCGTAACCATTATTATTGACTCGCATAATAGATAGGGATGTTATTATTATTTCTATAATATAAAAAAAGAACCCTCTGAGGGTTCTTTTTTATATTATTTTTTATTTTCTTTAAAAACCCGTATAAACTTAAAGTGTATAAGCATAGCCTAAAGAGAAGACCAATCCTCCAATATGACTCTCTCCATAAACCTCGTTCTTTTGAATAGTAGTATAACTCCATGACCCTCTGAATCCAAGATATACTTCGTGCTTTTCTGAAATTTCCCTGATCAAACCCGCACCGGCATGAAACCCGATCATCCAGGTGTTGAGAGTATCCTCGATACCTGTTTCTGCTTCAAAATTTTGAGGAGGAACAGTTACCCAAAGTGGTCCGGTACTAGGATCTGCCGGATTGTGATTTGGATTAATGACAACCAAAGGATCACTTGCCTCAGCGTCAAGGTAAATTTGACTCGTCCCTGAACTGTTCGAAGTTGCATTCAATAAGAATCCGATATAAGGACCGGCCTCTGCATAAAAGCGCCAAGTTGTACCCCATCCTAGTTTTCCCAAAATCGGGATTTCCAGGTAATTTAGATCAAACGAGTTATTAAAATCGGCATACATTGGATTCTCATCAGTTATGGGATCCTTACCTTGAAGAGAAAGCAAATAATTGAGACCATCCAGGGAACCCAGACCTTCCAATGAATTAATTGGAATGGGTTGAAGCCCATCTCTTGAACCACCTCGTTGTGTATAGATCAATTCCGTTTGAACAGAAAATAATTCAGATATAGGGAATTCGGCCGTTAACCCAATATCCACACCTGATGATGATTCAAAATCACCTGCATAAATATTGTCAGAATTGTCCGTTAGCCTCCCTACGCTGTATCCAGCCTTGGCTCCAATTTTCACCTGTGCCATTCCTGCCTGACAGATGAATAAAAAACTTATGAAAATAAATTTTATTAGTGTAGTTGATTTCATTTTGAGTTTGTTTGATTTTAAATTTTGTTATATCCTATCCCACGGATGTTAAAGCACGTTAAATATAGGAAAATTTATATAAATTAAGAATAAATCTAAACTTACTGACTGATACAAACAAAATCTAACAGTTGCAGTCAGTATCGCAGTCAGATTTTTTGTGTTTAGACTTATATAAATATTTCTTTACTAAAAATAATACGGCAATTATCACAAAAACATATACCAAGATTTCCTGTATCATATGTTTTAACTTAACAAGGTGTAAGTAATCAGGGAAGCGAAATAAGCAATAAGCCCCATTCCAACAAACTGAATCATTGGCCATTTCCAGCTATTTGTTTCTCTTTTGACAATCGCCAAGGTGCTAATACACTGCATTGCAAAAGCGTAAAAAACCAATAAAGACATTCCTACGGGAACGTTAAACAGTTTTGATCCTGTTTCAGGATTAATCTCCTCTGACATGCGCTGTTTAATTGTGGTATGCTCCTCATCGTCAGCACCAACACTGTAAATTGTTGCAAGCGATCCCACAAAAACTTCTCTTGCAGCAAAAGATGTAATTAATGCTATTCCTATTTTCCAGTCATATCCAAGTGGCCTAATAGCCGGCTCAATGGCTTTGCCCATTACACCAATATAAGAATGTTCTAACTTATAGGCAGCTAATTCAGCCTCATAACTGGGAGAACTTTTTAAAACAGTGTTCGGCTTGATTCCAAATGTACTTTCTGCATCATCATAGGCTTTGGGGCCATTAGAAGCTAAAAACCAAAGAATGATTGAAATAGCAAGAATAATTTTTCCCGCGCCAAAAACAAAGGCCTTTGTTTTTTCCACTACGGTATAAAAAACATTTTTTAAGGAAGGTAATTTATAGTCTGGCATTTCGATTATAAAAAAGCTTTTGCTCTTAACCTTGAGTACCTTATGTAAAAGATACCCTGAGATCATTGCCATAGAAAAACCCAATAGGTACAAACCTAATAAGGTTAGGCCCTGTAAACTAAAAATACCTAATACCCTTTCTTTTGGAATGATCAAAGCAATTATGATGGCATATACCGGTAATCTAGCGGAACAAGTTACAAAGGGAACAACCAAAATCGTTATCAATCTTTCTTTCCATCCACTGATGTTTCTGGCTGCCATTACTGCCGGAATCGCACAAGCTGTTCCAGAGATCAAGGGAACCACACTTTTTCCGCTCATCCCAAATCTGCGCATAATCTTATCCATTAAAAAAACCACCCTACTCATATAACCGGTTTCTTCAAGTACGGCAACAAAAAGAAAAAGAATGGCAATCTGGGGAATAAAAATTACGATACCTCCGATGCCCGGGATAATTCCTTCGGCTATCAAATCGGTTAATCGCCCCGCTGGCAAAAGTGATTTTGTTGTGGTACTTAAATTAGCGAAAAATGCATCGATAAAATCCATGGGTATACTGGCCCAGTCAAAAATTGACTGGAAGATGAGCATCAGTATCAAGGCAAAAATAATATAACCAAATATTTTATGCGTCAACACCTTATCTAGTTTGGCTCTCAGATCTTTAGCCTTTGTTTTATCAACCTTATACGTTTTTTTTAATATTTCATTTATTTGCTGATAACGATAAATGGTTTCTTTATGCTGGTATTTCTTGACCTTTAGCTTATCCTTCTTATATTCATTGATCACAAGCGTTTGACTTTCGTCCAAATCATGATAATGGTCC
>JAUXCI010000205.1 GCA_030618945.1 Flavobacteriaceae bacterium | reverse complement strand
TTGATTTTTCCGTCTTTTTGCATCAAGGCAAAAGGACAAAAAAACTACATTTTAGAATCAATATAAGCAATAACCTCAGTTTCTATTTTAATGGTTTGCTCATAGATTTTCTTTGCCTTAGTCAAAATGTTTTTGACATAAGTATCATCTTTGATGTCTTTGGCATTTATCCTTACGTTAAAATAGGCTCCTACAACCGCTGTTCTGGCACAAAGGATACCAACCGCTGCGTCAGATAGAGAATTTGGCAGCCCATCTTTGATCATGGCCTCCATCACTTCCATGGAAGCGCAGGCAGTTTCCATGACCTGATAAGGAATATCGGTAGCGTATATCGTAGCCTCTTCAATGGCTTTGCGTCTTATACTCTTTTCTTCGCTTGAAGCTTTGGGTAATCTAAAAGATTCTATGATTTTATTGAAAGAACGCGTGTCTTCATCAACTAAAAACAGCAACTTATTTTTATATTCCTGCCCTTTATTGGCCCAATTCGAAAAGGTCTCCCATTGGTTATCCCAACCTGCTTTATGGGCTGATAAATTAGCAACCATAGTTCCTAGCGAAACTCCTAAAGCGCCAACATAGGCGGAAATTGATCCACCACCTGGCGCCATGGATTCACTAGCTGTTTCTTCGGCCAGATCAGCGGCAGATAAATCAATCAGTTTTTTTTCATTTTGATCTTTTAAGAGGTATTCAATAATTTTCTCCTTAGGATTAAAAGGCTTTAAGTCATCTAGTCCAAGAGATTTTATAGCAATTTTTATTTTTTCCTGTTCTGATATGCCCAAGGATCGTTCCTGTTTGATCAAATAAAAATCGGCTGCATCTAACATGGCTTGCAATGGGATTAAACCGATCAATTCAGATCCTGTTACGCGCAATCCTCTTTTCTCAGCAGATTTACAAGTCTCATCAAATGCGATATGCATGGAAGTTATACTAATATTGGTCAGGTTATATGAGATTTGGGCAATGCCATATTCTTCTATATACCAACCGATTCCTTTAACAGCCTTTAATTTTCCTGGTATTCTTAAGGGTTCCCCCTTGGCATCCAGCACTTTTTTTCCAGTGGCCGGATTACCTTCACGGACGATTCTTCCTGCCTCTCGAATATCAAAGGCTATAGCGTTAGCCCTTCGAGTGGAGGTAGTGTTGAGATTAACATTGTAAGCAATTAGAAAATCTCTTGCTGAAATAGCGGTTGCTCCTGATTTTGAAACCTGTTCGTTGAATTGGGCGGGACCGAAATCTGGTTTCCATTCAGGCTTAGTTAGTTTATCCTTCAATCCTTCGTATTCTCCTGATCGGCAATTGGCCAGGTTGACTCTTTTTGTCTCTTTGGCAGCATTTTCATAAAAATAACCTGGAATTCCGAGTTCTTTCCCAACTCTTTCACCAAGTTTATGTGCATATACAGCCGTTTCTTCCAAACTGATCCCTGAAATGGGTACGAGTGGGCATACATCAGTGGCGCCAAAACGGGGATGCTCTCCAGAATGTATCCTCATATCAATCAATTCGGCAGCTTTTTTGATTAGAATAAAAGCTGCTTCTATAACTTGCTCAGGTTCGCCCACAAAAGTAATCACGGTTCTGTTGGTTGCGTAACCTGGATCAATATCCAATAATTTAACGCCTGCAACGGTTTCAACCACTCGGGCGATCTCATTTATTTTATCCTTGTCTCTTCCTTCGCTGATATTAGGAACACATTCAATCAATTTTTTATCCATGATGTATTTTTATAGCGTCAAATTTATGAATTGCAAAAGAAATTTGGCCTGTTTTATTCATAAAATAATGGCTGTTATAATTAGCCTATAACTTTGCGTATTTTAAGCCTAACATAAAGCTTGAATTACATAAAATTGAAATTCAAACCCAGTACAATGTTTCTTCCAGGGTTGGGGATATTGTATATTTTTAAAGCGGAAAGGTGAGAAACATAGGTTTCATTTAATAAATTATTTATACTGATGTTGATTCCAATATCCGTTTTTTTGAAAGTCAGATTTCCCCCAAGTCTTAGGCTTAATAGATTGTATCCAGGCGTTTCCGACTCGAATTCACTTACATTATCCTGTTCAAAATATGTGTCCAGGCCAAGGCTGGTATAGAGTTCATTAAATTTTTCTGACCCTTTAAACTCTGTCCGAATGACATTGGACCATTTATTGGCAGGAATCAAAGGAAGGTACTCTCCGTTGTTCTGTTGTCCGGTGACCGTTTCGTAACTACTTTCTAAATGCAGCCAATCCCAGGGATGAGGATGATAGTGGATCCCGAACTCACCTCCGTATAGACGGGCATCTTCCTGAATATAATGATAAACAGGATAGCCGTCAATTTCATCTCCGGTAGGAGATGCAAAAATATAATTGTTCAACTGATTATAAAACCCATTGGCAAATACTTCAATATGCTCATTGCTGTATTCCAATGAAATGTCGGTTTGAAAATTCTGTTCACTTTCTAAATCAGGGTTACCTATTTCAAAACGATTGGTTCCATGATGCACGCCAAAAGAGGAAAGTTCTGCTAAATTTGGAGCTCTGAATCCACTTGCAAAATTAATACGAGTAGAAATGTTTTTGAATAAAAAGGTTTTGTAACCAAGAGAAAAAGTAAAATTGCTATAATTTCTATTTATTCCTTGTACCAATACTATTTGATTAGCTGATGCTAAATCTTCTTTTTCATAAGATTCAGATGACAATTGCCGATAGTCAAATCTTAAACCACCTTGCAACACATGTTTATCATTAGCCGTAAAAGTACTGGTTAAGAGCATGCCGTTGGCATTGATCGTGGCATCAGGAATCAAAATTTCTTCACCAGAATTCTTGTTGGTTTGATACATCCCCTGAAGGCCTAAAATGATTTCAAATTTTTTGAGTTTTGGAAAATTATATTTTAGATCATAAGAAAAAGTTTTTAAATTCATATCCAGGGCAGCGGCATCCTCCTCATGCCCGTCTTCTGAGCTAGTACCTGTTGTCAATAGTTCATCTGTATGATTTTCATGATCGTGCTCATCTTCGAACTCCTTTCTATTATTGATGATATACCCTATATCAAAGTCAATCCTCGAATTATTCAAAAACAAATGGTTGTGTAAACTGAGGATGTGTGTATTCAGATCCTGATAGGGTAAACGTACTGATTTGGAAGTTGATTGCTCTTCAATCCCTTCCGTAATACCAATTTCAGACTGATTGTAGTTGTAACGAAATTCGGTGACAAACTGATCCAGATTTAGTCCTATGCCCCCTTTGAAATCCATTTCATTAAAACGCGTATTGCTCACTCTATCTCCATCTGGTATTTGATAATCAGAATGGGTATTAAAACCTCCTCTTGCAATAAATTTTAATTTCTTTTGAGAAGTTTTTATCCCCACTGAGGTATTGCTACCCAGGGTATTCGAAAAAAAGTTTTGACTCACATTTATTTTGGTCTCATTTTGATAAGCAAATCTTTCGGGATTCATATACAGTACACCTCCCAAAGCATCTGAGCCATAGAGTAGGGAGGCAGGGCCCTTGATTACTTCAACGCTTTCTATACCTGATTCATTGAGCCCTAAACCGTGTTCGCCTCCAAATTGCTGATTTTCTAGTCGGACACCTTGGGTATAAACCAGGACTCTGTTTCCGGAAAGACCCCGAATAACGGGTTTTCCAATACCGGTTCCGGTGGAGAATTCAGAAACCCCAGGAATGGCACTTAAGCTTTGTATCAAGGTTGGAGCTCCATTTTTTCTTAGGGATTCAATCGTCTTGGATTCAATTTTCATCACGTTCTCGCTTTGTAGTTTATGAAAAGGAGCAGACACAATGACCTCATCCATGTGGAAAACCGAGGGTTTGAGTTGTAGATTGAATTCAAGATCATCGTTGCTTATAACAATGTCTCGATTCTCAGTAGTGAAGCCAATAAAACTGATCGTTAATTTATGGGTGCCTTTTGGCACATTTTGAAGTTGATAGAAACCATTTTCATCGGAAGTAGTACCTATGTGCAATTGTTCAATATATATTTCACTTCCCATAACGGGATCCCCGGTTTCCTCGGAAACCGTTCCGGAAATGCTGTGCTGGGCCCATATAGTATACTGACATCCAAATAGAAATAGGGCCAAAAAGAAAATATTTTTCATTTAAGTTTAATTATCAATGTGAATTTTAAGCGTTGAAATACTTAGCAAACATTGATAATAGGTGGGCCACGATCTAATTGGGTAAAAAGAAAAGTTGAAGCCAATTGACCCGGTAGTCTGAATGGAGTTTTATCAAAACAGATTTCAGGATTAAATTGCATTTCTTCAAGCCCATTGAAGTTTAGGATATGATTAAAAAAATGCAATTGATCACATCCCGATTTTTCAGTATGAATGTGACTTTCTGTTTTGGCATGGCATCTAAGAGTATCATGATCATGAAAGGAATGAGACAGCGCAATTCCCATTGGGAGCAAAAAGCTCAAGGTCAGGATCAAGGAAATACACTTTTGTTTCATAAAAAAATATAATACTTTGTAAAAATAAGAAAAACTACTGAAATTTTCGGAAAAGAAAAATAGCTATTTTGTTATCAATATTTTTTTTCTAATAGTTTCATTTCCAATCTTAAAGACGGCGAAATACATCCCTTGCGCCAAATTATTTAAGTCATAATCTATTACATAATCTTTCTCTTTTATGGTTTCTCCGTAAAACAAGGTTCCTATAATTTGACCGTTAGACCCGAATAATGTTACTTCTGCAATTCCGCTAGATGTTGTTTTGAATGAAACGTCACCCTCACCACTAATTGGGTTTGGATATATTGACACTTTGGATGCGATATTTTTATTTAATGCTGGTGGTGCGGCCACATCAATGGTCCAACCTTTTAATATTAGGTTATTGTAGGCTGTATAGGATGCTGAGGTGAGGCTACCGAGATTACCGGAAATCATGATGTTAAATGGCCAGCCACTAGAAAGATTAGGA
>JAUXCI010000040.1 GCA_030618945.1 Flavobacteriaceae bacterium | reverse complement strand
GTTTTTTGAGTCAAAAATATTGCACTAATGGTTTTCCTTGAAAAGGCTTTGCTATTTTTTCCATATACTGCCTTAAATTTTCTAGAATTATCCCGATAGTACTTCGAAAATCTATAATTGTCTATGAAAAAATTAGCTAAAGCTGTGTCAAAATTTTAAATCGAACTCAGGTTATTATAAGAAATCTATTTCGCCTTTACCCTCTCTAACAATTGTAATTTCATTATCAGAGAGATCAACAATTGTTGAGGCAATGTTACCACCGTAACCTCCATCAATTACAAGATCGACCTTGTGTTTCCACTTTTCATAAATTAATTCGGGATCTGTCGTATATTCTATGACATCATCTTCATCATAGATAGAAGTTGACATGATAGGATTGCCCAGCTGTTTAATGATGGTTCTTATAATATTGTTATCCGGAATTCGAATGCCCACAGTTTTTTTTTTCTTGAATGCTTTGGGAAGATTATTGCTTCCTTTTAGTATAAAAGTAAAGGGTCCAGGTAGCGCCCTTTTTAAAATTTTATATACTGGAGTATCAATTTGTTTGACATATTCAGATAAATTACTAAGATCATAACAAATAAAGGAAAAATTCGCTTTGTCTAACTTGACGCTTTTTAATCTGGCCACCTTTTCCAAAGCCCTCGTTTTGGTAATATCACAACCAAGACCATACACAGTATCAGTTGGGTAAATAATAATCCCTCCATTTCGAAGAATTTCAACTGCCCTATCAATTAGTCTTGAGTCGGGATTTTTTTCGTAAATTTTAAAAAATTCAGTCATGTCACGAAAATGAATTTGCACTAATATCCAAATAAACATGGCAAAACTACAAATAAAAAAAAAGGCTGTAATGTTTTACAGCCTTTATTTAAATCATTTAATACGAGTTAATCTTCCACTAATCTGAAACCTTCGCCGTGGATATTTATGATTTCTACTCTTTCATCCGGTCTGAGGTATTTTCTCAGTTTAGCGATATACACATCCATGCTCCTTGAGGTAAAGTAATTATCATCCCTCCAAATTTTAGTAAGTGCCAAGTCTCTGGGTAATAAATCATTCTTATACATTGCAAGTAGCTTGAGTAATTTGTTCTCTTTCGGAGACAATTTTCGCGGTTCTTCTCCCTTAAACGACAATTGACGGAGTTTTGAATTCAAATGAAAATTACCGATTTCGAACTCGAACTGATTGTCGTCATTTGCAGAATCTGTTGCCTTTCTTTGCAAAATCGCTTTGATTTTATGCAGTAATATTTCTGAATCAAATGGTTTGTTCAGATAATCATCTGCCCCAACCTGATAACCCTTAAGCACATCTTCTTTCATAGACTTAGCCGTTAAAAATATCAACGGTACATCTTGGTTAACAGTTCTGATGTCTTTAGCCAGTGAAAATCCATCCTTTTTCGGCATCATCACATCCAGGATACAGATATCAAAATCATCGTTTTTAAACGCAATTAAACCATCGAGTCCATCTTTGGCGTGATGCACATCGTAATCATTTAATTCTAAATAATCTTTTAAGACAGTCCCAAAATTAGGATCATCTTCTACCAATAGTATTCTTTTATTTGCCATATGAATTGATTTAAATTATTGGTAATTTCACTGTAAAAGTACTTCCTTTTCCTTTCTCTCCTTCAACAAATACATGCCCTTGATGTCTTTCAACTATGCTCTTCACATAAGAAAGTCCTAGTCCGTGGCCTTTTACATTATGAATATTTCCAGTTTGTTCCCTATAAAATTTATTAAACACTTTTCTTTGAACGTTTTTTGACATACCGATTCCCTGGTCTGTAATCTTGACAATAACTGTGTTCCCTGCATTAACCGTTTCAATCTTGATTTTGGGAGCATCATCAGAGTATTTTATCGCATTATCAAGAATATTTGTAATCACATTGGTCATATGAAATTTACTAGCCAGTATTTCATTTTGTTTTGCTTCAAACTTTTTTTCTATAATTCCCTGTCTATCAGATATTATTAAATCAAAATGCAAAATTGCCTCATTAATTATGTCGTGGATGTTTATAACATCCTTACTTAAATCCAATTGGTTTTTTTCAAGTTTTGATATTCTCAATACATTTTCAACCTGGGCATGCATCCTTTTATTCTCTTGCCTTATCATTTCTGCGTAACGTATTACCTTTTCCGGATTTCCAATTATTTTCGGATTCTTTATCGAATCAATTGCCAAATTAATAGTTGCAATCGGAGTCTTAAACTCATGGGTCATATTATTAATAAAATCGGTCTTTATCTCAGATATTTGTTTTTGTCTAATCAATTGGTACAAAGCACTAGCAAAAGATAAAATTATAATGAATATAAACAGTGCAGACAAAATCAAAATCCATGAAATTGTAGACAGTATATACGCTTTCTTTTCAGGAAAACTAACATACAAATCATAATCACTTCTTTCATCCGTTAGAAAAAGTGGCACCTTGTATGTATATCCTTTCTTTTGGACAAATCTGTCAGATTTCACTTTAGTGATTAATTCTTCACTAAAAACACCAAATTCAAACTTTGTATCAATGTTTCTGGCAATCAATTCATTGTCCAGATTCATTCTTATTTCATTATTGCTAACGCGATCGTGAATTGGAGTTCTCGAAACAATATTTCTGAAAATACTTTCCAATTCAAGTTTGTCGTACTTATCAAGTCTTTCAACCTTTACCATCCTGTCCTTTGGCGACAAATCAGAAAAATCTTTAGATTCAAACTTAATTTTTTCTATTTGGATCTCTTTACGGCTCAAAAAAGTTTTGTAATTAACCGTGTCAGATTCAAATGGTGAAAATTGAGACTTATAATTGCTTTCTAATATACTTTGTCGAAAAGTAAAAATTTCGTTCCTGCTTGTATCAATTTGCTGAAATACAAAATCCCTAACATTACTTTCTTTTGTTTTTTGCATGCTGTCAATGAGCGGTGCATACTTTGAAATGTTTTCTCTAAACTCTCTCTTCTGAATATTTCCTGAAACTCTGGCTAGCGCAAACTTGACACTTGTAGAGAACTGTTCTTCTTTCATTTCTATTGAAGAACGTATCCAAAATATCTGGACAACTATGATCCCAAGCAGGGCGCTTACCATCATCACAACTAAAAGTACAAAAATCCGTTTACTCATTATAACAAATTTATGTTTTCTTTATGTTATTTTTAATCTTTTAACAAATGTTAACGAACATTACGATTAATTTAACATTTTTTTTTATTGAAAGGAATTATTTTAAGGATTTTGTGCCAGTAGTTGTTTATGAATTTGGTTCACCTGATCCTTGCATTTATCTAAAGCAATATTATGGATAACAAATGTCGCCTGCTCAATTTTAAACTCATCATTTAATTGATTTTCAATACGTTCAACAACCTGTTGTTCCGTAACACCATCTCTTATTATCACGCGCTCCAACCTTTTTTCCAGAGGAGCTGTTACGGTAATTATCGCATCAAAACTCGATTGTTTCATGTTTTCAAAAATCAAGGCGTTTTCTTGTACCACATAGCGACTATTCTGTAATTTGACCCAATTTTTGAAGTGGTTTTCGACTACTGGATGAACCAAAGCATTAAGTTCGTTCAGTTTTGTTTTATCTCTAAAAACGATTTGTGCAATATAAGGCCGATTTAAACCATCATTGTTGTAGGCCTTCTCACCTAATAATTTAATGATTGCCTTTCTTAAGTCAGCTGAACTTTGCATTAATATCCTTGCTTCGCTATCAGCATAATAAACTGGAACACCAAGCGCTTCAAACATTTTTGCAGCGGTTGTTTTACCACTCCCAATACCCCCGGTTAATCCAATTATTTTCAAAATAAAATTGTTTAGGTCAGAATGCTTATCCTTATTTTTTAATCAGAAACTCAATTTTATTCGGGACTATTTTAACGTCGTGAATAATCTCAGGTTTTTCAATAATTTTTGGAATAAGATATTCCAAATTATTGTCTTCAGTCTGTTTATAATCGCATTGAACCCTAAAACCATTTTCAGGAATCTTGTTAAAATCTTTTAGCGCCACCTGAAAAACAACCTTGACTTCTTTGGGATATGTGCTTATAATTCCATTTCTTGGTAAATTGATTATTTCAAAAGGAATAGTATACGAACCATCTGTGATTTTATCTACCTCTCCTGTTAAAATTATTTCATCTGTTGACAGAGCCACAGCCTTATTTGGGCTAATAAGTTTAACTTTTTGCTCAAAGGACTCGGCAATATCTTTCATTTCAAAAGATTCAGTATAAACTTCGTATATGGTATCAATCACTTTTTCGGGCCCTGAAATATTTATTTCTTTTACATTCATTCCAAAAGGCTCTACAAAATTAAATCCTGTTTTAAACTGAAAATCAACTCGCGATACTAATCTTACCTTCTTTGTTTTTTTTACGCCAAGATCAAAAAATAAAGTATCCGGCTCTATATTTAGAATTACCGTTTCAGCAGAAAGTTGGGCCTGTAAAAAATTAGTATTGGTTCTGGTCTCGCTAAAATACAAGGACCCGCTTTTTCTTGCTATCTCCCCAAGAGAATAGTCGAGAGATTTTCTTTTAAAGCCATAATTCAATAATTTAAAGCCAACAGTCCTTAAAGTTAGCCTAACCTTCTTTTCCGGTTCATTCTGAATTAACTTGTTGTTAGGCACATCAGAATAGACCAAATCAAATTCAACCTCAGCTATGTATTCTTTTGAAAGTTTAATCAATGACCAAAACAAGATTGACAAAAATAAAAACAACAGGAAAACGCGAAGTTTTTTATTATTCTTCAGTGAATCAGAATTATTTAAATTGCCATTTTCAGTCATTAATATAGCTTAATCTGTGGAGCCTAAAATTATAAAAAAAGAGGCTATCTTAAAAACTTATATTTCAAGATAGCCTCTTCATTTATACCTGTGAATTATTATTTCTTTTTTAACTCTGCAGGAGCGTATTTTTTACTCAATTCCATTGATATGGCTGATCTTTCAAATTTGATCTTACCGGCACCCGTTTCAATGACGCAGGTGTTATCAGCATCGATCAAATCCACGATTTTACCATGAATACCACTGGTGGTAATGATTTTCGTTCCTTTTTTAATACTTGTTTGAAATTTCTTTTCTTTTTTTTGCTTTTGCATTTGTGGACGAATCATAAAAAGATACAATACGAGAAACATCAGCGGGATTAAAATATAATTCCCAATTCCACCACCACCTGCTTGTAAAAATAATGTTTGATACATAGTTTATTAGCTATTCTGTTTAACTTTTGCCTTTGGTATTACCTGGGCCTTGATTTTTAAAATTTCTTTCCCGTTCTCCGTATTGGTAACAAGAGTAATCTGCTTTTGTTGCAGATTAGGTTTCCTGTCAGAATTGAATTTCACTTTAATTTTAGCTTCTTCACCTGGCATGATAGGCTCTTTCGGCCATTCCGGAACCGTACATCCACAACTTGCTTTCGCTGAAGTAATGATTAATTCAGACTTACCTGAGTTAGTAAAAACAAACACTGTTTCCACCACGTCGCCTTCATTGATTACACCAAAATCATGTTCAGTTTTATCAAACTTTAATTTCGGCCCGCCTTTTTTTATCTCACTATCACGCTGTTTTGCCAACTCTAAATTATCTCCTTTGATCTTTTTACTGGCATTCTCATCACATGAAACCATCAACAAACTCAAACTCAAAACTGATATTGTTATTGCTTTTTTCATTATTATTTAATTTTCTTTGTGCAAAAATATAATTTTTTACAACAATCCCCTACCTATTTTATTTAATCGTCCTGATTTGCTGAAATCTTTTAATAGTTTGTCCAATACACCATTGATGAAATAGCTGCTCTTACGAGTGGAATAATCTTTAGCGATTTCAATATATTCGTTGATGGTTACCTTGGTTGGAATCGATGGGAAATACAAAAATTCAGTCAGAGCCATTTTTATAAGGATCATATCCATATCCGCAATTCGTTCAGTATCCCAGTTAGGTGTTTTTTCATCTATTTCGGGCGTAAATTCTTGCTGGTGCAAAACAGTTTTTCTAAACAAATCAATTAAAAACTCTTCGTCATCTTTCTTAACTTCCAATTGCTTCAAACTAAAAAGCTCTCCCTCTTTCATTTGTTTTATTACCTTTAAGAGGGTGGTATTAACCAAGGGATAATCATCAACCCAACTCAAATTCAAACTCTCATAATAATCAAAAAGCTTTTCATTAGGAGCAAGTGTTTTTTTAAAAAAATTCATTATAAATGCTTGATCCTCAGAGAAACTGGAAGTATTTGAATTGATGTATCCTTTATAGTCCTCACTCTCTATCAAATCGTCCAAAATAATTCTCACATATTCTCTGTTATCTTTCCAGCTTATCAACTTAGTTTTAGCTGCATAATCTGTGATTTCACGGCTATCTATAATTGCTTTTATCAAACGGTTATTGACAAATTTTAAGCTCGGATTTATATCCTCATCTGTTGCCAAAAAATTCTTCTTCTTTATTTCAATATGCTCAAACGAAAGGTTGCGAATCTCAACCATCAACAAAAGTTGAAGCACATATAAATCTGTTGCCTTTTTAATATTGAATAGTAAGAATTTTTCTTCTTTGGGTAAGTTGTCGCTTTTAGACTGTAGCACAGCATAGATGGATTGCATCACCTTGATACGAATATGTCTTCTATTTACCATTTTTTTTAAAGATCGTAAGGTCAAATACTTTAAAATATTTTGACGTATAATTCGTGGGCGAAAATACCACTTTTTTTTCAATAGCAAATTTGAAATTCTAAAGAAAAGGTTAAAATTATTACTGAGCCCTACTTATAAATGTCAACATATTATATTTGTGTATCTTCGTCACGTCAAAGTTGAGTCACTAGAATTTATGCGTGCATTACAGTATTTAAATAAATTTTTTTATAAATATAAATTTAGATTGATTGTAGGGATTTTAATCACTGTAGTGGCCAAAGTATTTGCACTTCAAATTCCTCAACTCATCCGAGAATCATTGAATATTGTTGAAGATTACAGCAATAACCGCATTACGGATTTAGAAATTGTAAAGTCCCAACTTATCATTAATATTTTGTACATCATAGGAGCCGCTCTGATTTCCGGCTTTTTCACATTTATGATGCGACAGACTCTAATCGTGATGTCCCGATTAATCGAATTCGATTTAAAAAATGAGATTTTCCAGCAGTATGAAAACCTTTCCCTAAATTTTTATAAAAGAAATAGAACCGGGGATTTAATGAACCGTATAAGTGAAGATGTGGGAAAGGTCAGGATGTATGTGGGGCCAGCGATCATGTATACAATGAATATGCTTGTTTTATTTGTTGTTGCTATTACAAAAATGATTCAAATTGATACAAAACTTACTTTTTACACCTTGCTACCTCTACCTATATTATCGGTATCCATTTATATTCTAAGTGGCGTTATCAATAAACGAAGTAATGTTGTACAGCAATACCTTTCTAAACTAACGGCCTTTGCTCAAGAAACTTTTTCGGGAATTAATGTGGTAAAAGCCTATAGTATTGAAAAGTTTACATCAAATTCATTTGAAGATTTATCCAATACAAGTAAAGATAAAAACATTTCTCTTTACAAGGCTGAAGCTTTATTTTTCCCTTCAATGCTCTTGCTTATTGGTATCAGTAACATTTTAGTGATTTATGTTGGAGGCATGCAATATATCAACGGAGAAATTGATAATATCGGAATCATAGCGGAGTTTATTATTTATGTGAATATGCTTACCTGGCCCGTTGCAGTAGTAGGCTGGGTAACTTCAATAGTACAACAGGCTGAAGTATCTCAAAAACGAATCAATGATTTTTTAAACGAAGAACCCAGTATAAAAAACTATACGGATGTCAAGTCAAACCTTAAAGGGGATCTGGAATTCAAAAACGTTTCCTTTACCTATGAAGATACAAAAATCAATGCTTTAAAAAATCTGAATTTCAAAATATCACGGGGAAAAACCTTAGCCATTCTTGGTAAAACAGGGTCTGGAAAATCAACCATTGCCGCCTTGATAGCTCGAATTTATGATGCAGATACTGGAGAAGTTTTAATTGATCAGGTCCCTGTTAAAAAAATTAACCTGACTTCTTTAAGAGAATCTATTGGGTTTGTACCTCAGGATGCTTTTTTATTCTCTGATACAATAAAGGACAATATTAAGATAGGTAAGGAAAATGCTTCTGATGAGGAAGTAGAGAACGCGGCAAAATCAGCTTATATATTTAATAATATTGAAAAATTCAATCATAAATTTGACACCTTGGTTGGAGAAAGGGGGGTAACCCTTTCCGGTGGGCAAAAACAAAGAATCTCCATTGCAAGAGCCCTTATTACAGATCCTGAAATTCTGATTTTTGACGACTGTTTGTCAGCCGTTGATACAGAAACCGAAGAAATCATTTTGAAAAACCTGGAAAAAGCTACAAAAGGTAAAACAACGATTATTATTAGTCATCGAGCCTCTTCGGTAAAAAATGCGGACCAGATTCTCGTTTTAGATGAGGGAAAAATGATAGAATCCGGCACCCATGATGAGCTTATCAACAACAGCGGTTATTATCAAGATATTTATAATCAACAACTTGAAGAAAAGTTAACAAATCGAGGATAAAATGGCTCAAAAATGAGTTAAATAATTGTTGCATACGTTGTTTAATTTTATAGATTTGTCTCAACAATTATTAAAATATAATTTAAATTTAAATTTAATATGGACGAAAAAGGGTTTATTGAACAGGAAGAAATCTTTTCTCAGGTATTAAGAGCAGGTAGAAGAACCTATTTTTTTGATGTAAGAGAAACTAAGGCTGGTGATTATTATTTGACCTTAACTGAGAGTAAAAAATTTACTCATGAAGATGGATCTTTCCATTATAAAAAACATAAAATTTATCTATATAAAGAAGATTTTACTGAATTTAGTGACATGATGAATAAGGCCACTTCTTTTATTCTTGAAGAGAAAGGCCAGGAGGTGATAAGTGAACGTCATCAAAAGGATTACCACAAGCCAGTAAGTGAAGAGGTAAACACAAGTGAACAAAACGGATCTTCCACTGAGAGCTTTACAGACTTAAAATTTGAAGATATCTGATAAAAAAAACATCCGTCAATCGACGGATGTTTTTTTTATACATATAAAGCATTTTCTGTTTTCAATTCAGGGAACAATCCTTGATTTAAAATATTGAGAACAGCTATCTTATCCGATGTCTTTACCAAAAAAGACAAATTATAATTGCTGCCTCCATAGGAAATCATCCTGACGGGTATATCCTTTAGCCCATTAAAAATGGCAGATGTAATGCCTTTGTTATTCTGTGCCAGATCACCAGCGATACATATGATACTCAGTTCCGAGTCAATTTCAATATTTCCAAAACCCTGTAAATCTCTGGTTATTTCATTTAGTCTCGATGTATTGTCAATGGTCAATGATATGGCTACCTCTGAGGTAGTAATCATATCGATCGAAGTCTTGTTCTGTTCAAATACCTCAAACACTTTTTTAAGAAAACCATAGGCCATTAACATTCGATATGACTTTATTTTTATGGCTGTAATATTGTCTTTGGCTGCTATTGCTCTGATCTTTTCGGACCTTGCTTTATTGTGAATCAAAGTTCCCTTGCATTCAGGTTTAAAAGTGTTCTTTAATAAAACAGGGATGTTTTTTTCCTGTGCAGGAATTATACTTTGAGGGTGTAATATTTTAGCACCAAAATACGCCAACTCCGCTGCTTCATGGAATGAAATTTCTTGAACTGAGAATGTTTGATCCACATACCTTGGGTCATTATTGTGCATCCCGTCTATGTCAGTCCATATTTGGATTTGTTTAGCGTTGACAGCAGATCCTATTAGAGAAGCACTGTAATCACTTCCTCCTCTTTTAAGATTATCAATTTCTCCCTTTTCATTCCTGCATATAAATCCTTGAGTTATAAAAGTATCCTTTGACAAATGATTGGCTAAAATTTTTGATAATCGATCCTGGATCACATTGGTATTTGGTTCTCCATATTTATCAATCTGCATAAAATCCAATGCCGATAGCAAAACAGAATCACTATGCTCTTCCATAAACAATTGAAATAAATTGGTGGACACCAATTCACCTTCAGCCATTATTATTCTCTCTACAGTTGTAGTAAATTTCTCCGTAACCATAGACAGCAATTGTTGATGATGTTTATTCAAAAATACTTGAGCCTTATAAAACCCATTATCATCATCCAATAAATCCCTGGCTACTTCTATATATTTTTCATTCAATGCATTTATTTGAACCAGGGCATTGTTAGTATCCCCGGATTCTAAATTTTCGATAAGCTTTACCAAGGTGTTAGTGACACCAGACATAGCAGATAAAACTACAATCTTAGGTTCCTTGACATCATTAATTATACCAGCAACTTTTCTAAAATTCTCAACTGATCCAACCGAGGTTCCACCAAATTTTAATACGATCATTTTAATTAATTTATTGGCAAATATTCGCTAATTATAAGAATGGCTAAAAATTTTTATAATATATTTACATATTATAACAATTTGTTCAATTTTCAACAATGAAAACAATCCAGGAAACGGTTGAAACCATAATCAAGAGAACTCCTTTTATAGAAGAGGCTATGCAGGACAAACTGATCAATGTTTCTTCCCTTGCAAGACTTATACAGGAAGAAGTGGAACACGCTTTGGGAAAAACTGTAAAACCAGGGGCTATTATGATGTCTATCAATAGGATGTCACCCATTGAAATCATAAAAATTCGTAAGAATATTAAAGCGCTATCACTTAAGCTAGGTGATTTTATTGTAAGATCTGACCTCTTTGATTATACCTTTAAGAATTCTAATACTTTACCCAAACAAATTTCACTCATCTTTGCCAAGATTGGCAATAACCGGGAATCTTTTTTCACCGTATCTCAAGGTATTTTTGAAACGAATATTGTGATCAGTTCTAATCTGAAAGAAGAAATTGATACGATTTTCCAGGATGAAGAAATGATTAGTTTTATGCCGAAACTAGCCTCTATAACAATTAAGTTACCGAAAAAAAATATTGAGCAATCAGGTGTTTATTACTTTATCCTTAAGCAGTTAGCCTGGGCTAATATTCCTGTACAAGAAGTGATTTCTACTACACATGAAATCACCTTGGTGGTTAAAGAAGAAGATATTAATAAAACTTTTTCAATTCTTATTGATCTTAAGAAATCTTAGTTGCTATAATTTTTGATTGTATTTTTCTTGGATAAACTCAAAGTACATAAATAACAAATAATTCTCTTCTAAACCATAATCTATACTGGGTTCATAAACTATTAACCTGAGTTCGATTTGTTTTAATACTCTAAAATTAATGCCAGACTTGAGGCTAAATAAGTTCCTTAAATACCTTCCCAAGATTATCTATACAATTACTTGCAATAAAAGACTCCATGGACTCTTTATCTTGAATTCCCAAATCAGCAGCTCTTCCGTGAATATATACACCAATAAGAGCGGCTTCAAGGGTGTTATAACCTTGAGCGAGTAATCCGGTTATGATTCCTGACAATACATCACCACTTCCGGCGGTGGCCAAACCAGGATTTCCACTTGTGTTAAAATAAATTTTACCCCTATAGGAAATAGAAGTATATGCTCCTTTTAAAACGACAAGGCATTTGTGCGTATTTGAAAATTCACTTTGCTTGTCGAGCTTTTCAAAATCATTTTTCCATGTACCCACTAATCGTTCAAACTCCTTTGGGTGCGGAGTAAGAATAATGTTTTCTAAAATCAAATCTGACAATTCATCGTGTTCTGCAATAATATTGAGTCCGTCTGCGTCAATAACCATAGGAATTTTATTACTTTTTAAAAAGGCAATAAAACCCTTTTTGGTTTTCAGATGCATTCCCATCCCCATTCCAATTCCAATAGTAGTTGGTTTTGTTTTAAAATTGAAGTACTGAAGGTAGTTTTCATCATCCACTTCGACCATTATTTCCGGATTTGAGCTTTGCATTGCGGTATAACCACATTTGGGAATATAGGTGGATACCAAGCCACTACCTGCTTTCAGAGAAGCTCTGGAAGCTAATATTACAGCTCCAATCTTACCAAAACTACCTCCTATCATCAAACTATGTCCGAAACTTCCCTTATGAGTAAACCTATTCCTTGTTTTAAACATCGATTTAACCATAGCTTCATCAACCGTTATATATTGACAATCAACTGAATCAATATAATTTTGATCGAGGCCGATATCCAAAACTATCCAGTTTTTGATATAATTTCTATTGTCAGGCAGAAAAAAGGCAAGCTTAGGGTTTTGAAAAGTAAGTGTAACATCCGCTTTAATAACACTTGAAGGCTCCGTTACTGCTATTTCTGCAAAAAGTCCAGAAGGAAAATCTATCGCGATTACTTCGGCCTTTGAATTGTTTATTCTTATTATAACTTCTTTGGTAATACCTTCAGGCCCTCTCGTCAATCCAAGGCCAAAAATAGCGTCAATTACCAGCTCCTTTGATGAAATATGAGGGAAGTCATTCAACTCATATATTTCCACCGGAGTACATCCAATTTGCCTCAATCTCTCAAAGTTAATTTGAAAATCTTTAGTCTTTTTCTTGCTAAAATTAACAATATAGCACGTGACAGAGTATCCGGACTCAATAAGAATTCTTGAAATTACCAAACCATCACCTCCATTATTCCCCATCCCGCAAAATATATGAACTTGTCTTGAGCGATCCAAATATCGACCTATAATCCAATCAGTACATTTAGTAGCCGCTATTTCCATCAGTTCGGTTGAAGAGATAGCTAAATTTTTTATGGTGGCCTGATCCGCTTTATAAATTTGTGAGGAAGAGAGAATTTTCATTTT
>JAUXCI010000285.1 GCA_030618945.1 Flavobacteriaceae bacterium | reverse complement strand
GCCATTACCTTTACTAATAAGGCTGCAAGCGAAATGAAGGATAGGGTTTTGGAAAGCCTTTTACGCTTTGCGGTCATGAATGAAGCTGATAAGCAAAATGATATGTTGCTAAAATTGGTGGAAGAAACGAACCTGGACTGAAAGCTTATTCAAAAAAGATCTAAGGAAAGACTACAAGACATACTTAAAAATTACGCTTCCTTTCACATTAAAACTATTGATAGTTTCACCAATAAACTGATCAAGTCATTTGCATTTGATCTTGGTTTGACCATGGATTTTGAGGTGGAACTCGATACCGATTCCATCCTTAAAGAATCTGTTGACATGGTGCTTTCAAAAATAGGAGTCAACAAGGAGCTTACAGAAGTTTTGGTGTCTTTTGCCAAAGAAAAGACCCTCGAAGATAAATCATGGGACATAAGCAGAGAGTTGTTCGAGATTTCTAAGCTTTTATTAAATGAAAATCATGTACATGAAATAAAAAAATTAGATGATAAAAATTTATCTGAATTCAGCTCCTTGTCCAAAAAGTTACAAAAGGAACAAGGAAGTAAGAAAAAGGAGTTGGCCGATATTGGCAATACAGCTATGGATGTTATCCATGACAAAGGAATTGATCCTAAGGATTTTCAAAGATCTCAGTTTCCAAAATTCTTTTTAAAAATGGTTGATGCTCCTGAGAAACTCGAATTTGATAAAGAAAGTAGTCTACGACGCAATATTGAATTGAGGTATTTTTATGGTCAAAAAACCCAGCAGCACATTAAAAATGCTATTGATGAAGTTGCTGATCAGTTAATTGAGCTTTATTTTAAGGCTGCAACAGTCTTCGAGAGATATAAACTGAACGAATTGGTGCTGAAAAATTTGATCCCTTTGGCCGTTGTCAATGCAATTCATCTAGCCCTTGAGGAAATCAAAGTCAATAATAATATTCGTTTGAATGCAGAATTCAATCAGATGATCAGCGATCATTTAAGCAATGAACCTGCGGCATTTATTTATGAGAAATTGGGAGAAAAATTCAAACATTTTTTCATTGATGAAATGCAGGATACCTCAGTTTTACAATGGCAAAATTTAATTCCTCTGATGGACAATGCTTTGAGCACAGAAGATTCAAGTGCCATGCTGGTGGGTGATGCAAAACAGGCGATCTATCGTTGGCGTGGAGGAGAACCCGAGCAGTTTATACATTTATCATCAAAAGAGACAGGGCCTAGGTCTAATCCGTTTCAAGTTGAAAAAACTGCAAAGAATCTGGAAACAAACTTTAGAAGCCACAAAGAAATTATTTCTTTCAACAATCAATTCTTCTCCCATATAGCAAAACATTTTAACAAGGATATTTATGCCGAATTGTACCGGATTGGAAATGAACAGCAGACCAACAAAAAAGAGGGAGGTTATGTACAACTTCGCTTTATTGAAGAATTAAAGAATTCGGAACAAAAAAATGAGGTTTACCCGAAAGTGGTATATGAAACCGTTCTGGATCTGTTAAATCAATTTGACCCTAACGAGATCTGTATACTTGTCAGAAAGAAAAAAGAGGGGGTGGCTATAGCTAAATATTTGACAGAAAAGGAAATGCCCATAGTCAGCTCTGAAACCTTGTTGATCATGAACAATCAAAAGGTCAATTTTGTCATCAATTTACTCAAGCTCATCACAGAAAATAAAAACGAAGACGCCAAATTTGAAGTTTTAGATTTTCTTCACGGGCATTTAAATATTATTGCAGATAAGCATGCCTTCTTTATGCAATTGATACGCTTAGAACCAGAAGCGCTATTCTTAAAGTTAAGAGACTATGGTATTGATTATGACATAAAACGCTTTAACGATTATTCTATTTTTGAAGGAGTCGAAGACATTATCAGAAGTTTTAAGCTTACACAGGAATCAGATGCTTATCTACAGTTTTTTCTTGACTTTGTATTTGATTTTACGCAAAGAAAGTCGCAAAAAAACAGTCCGTTTCTTGAGTATTGGGAAGAGAAAAAACAGCGTTTGAATATTGTTAGTTCTGATGATGTTCAAGCAGTACGGATTATGACCATTCATAAATCCAAAGGACTTGAGTTTCCTGTAGTTATATATCCCTATGATCTTGACTTGTATTTTGAACGATCACCCAAAGCTTGGTATAAGGGGCTTGACGCAGAGGGCTTTAATGATTTTGATTCTATTTTGGTTGATTGTACTTCTAATATTCAAAAGGCCGGTGCTCAAGGAAAATTAATCTTCGAAGAACATCGTAAAGAAAAGGAGCTCGACAGTTTTAATTTGCTTTATGTTTGTTTGACAAGGGCGGTTGAGCAGTTGTATGTTATTTCAGAAAGTAAAACTCCCAGAGGGAAATTAAGCTGGAGCTCACATTTATTAAGGGACTTTATAATGAGTCAGGAAAGCTGGAACGATCAGCAAAATATATATGAGTTTGGCGACAAAAAAAGAATTAGCTCAAAACGCAAGTCAGCTTCTAAGGCAACAACACAAGAGGGATTTATTAGTAGTTCATGGAAAGATCATGAAATCAACATTGTTACAAACTCAGCCCTGCTATGGGATACAAAGAGAGGAGAAGCTATAGAATATGGGAATTTAATTCACGAGATGATGTCTCGAATTTACACAATAAATGATATAGATAAGACCCTCGATAGTTATGTTAATAAAGGTCTTTTACCGAAACAACATATAGAAGAAACCAGAAAGATTATTAGGGGTATTGTTAGCCATCCTGATTTGAAAAAATATTTTGATCAAGATGCTGAGGTCATCACTGAAAGTGAGATTTTAACTGATACGGGTCAGGTTATAATACCCGATCGTTTGGTGTTCAAAAACAATAAAGTAGTGATTATTGATTATAAAACAGGAGTGCCAAGCCAAAGTCATCAACTCCAAATTGATAATTATGCCTTATTTTTACAAAAAATGAAATTCGAGGTTGTTCACAAAATATTGGTATATATAAATAAAGAAATTAGAATAATTAAAAATTAGAAACTTGTATGAAT